>DATCLH010000373.1:0-2177 GCA_036564035.1 Thermaerobacter sp. | reverse complement strand
GCTCGCCGCCGCCCAGGCGGGCAGCCGCAGATCGTTGAGCGAGGTGAAGACCGGGTCCCGGGTGGCCGCCTGGATCATCAGGTAGAGCGGCAGCGCGCCGAGGATGACCACGACGACCGAGACCAGGGTGGCCAGCCGGAGCCGCTGTTGGGTCCGCAGCTGCCGGCGCAGCTCGGCGCGGGCGCCCACCACCGCCGGGCGCGGCCGCACGGCAGCCGGGCGGATCGGACCGGCCGGGCGTCCGCCCGGTCCGTCCACATCCTCGGCCTCCGTCGCGGTCCCGGTGGTCTCCGGCACTGTGGTACGCGTGCCCACCGCGGCCCGCTCGCCGGTGTCGTCCCTGGCCCCCGGCGGCACCCGTGGCGCCGAGCCGGTGTCCGCGCCGGGCGGGGCCTGCGACGGGCCGGCTGCTGCCTCCAGTGGTGTCCGCGGTGCCGGACCGGCCGTACCGTGGGCCGGCGGATTCGGGCCAGCCGGGCTGATGGGGGACGGCACCGGGGCGGCGGACCGGCCAGGGCCGGCCGGGCTGATGGGCGGCGACGGGACGGCGGACCGCCCTGGGCCGGCCGGGCTGGTCGGGCTGGTCGGCGTGAAACCGGCCGGCGCGGCCGGGCCGGACGCCATTCCCGGTGGTGTGGCGGGCGGCGCCGCCGGGGCGTTCGGTGGCGCGTTCCGGCCGGCCGGTGGCGCGCTCCGGCTCGCTGGCGGCGCGCTCCTGCTGACCGGCGGGGCGTTGCGGCTGCCCGGCGGGGCGTTGCGGCTGCCCGGCGGGGCGGGCGGGGCGGATGCCGCGGACCGGATCGTGCCCGACGGGCCGGCCGGCATGTCGGGAGCGGAGACGCCGGGCGGCGTGCCCGGCTTGCGGGTGCCAGGCGGCACGCCCGGTGCGGAGGTGCCGGCCGGCATGCCGGCGGCGCCCGGTCCAGCCGGTGGCGCGGCTGGCCTGCCGCGACCATCCGGGACGCCGGCTCCCGGCGTCGCGGCGGGTGACCGGCCGGCGGGAGCGCCCGGAGCCCGACTCGAGGACCCGGTCGGCGCGGCATGACCGGCTGGCGCGGCATGACCGGATGGCGCGGCATGACCGGATGGTGCCGCGCGGCCGGAGGACGCCGGCGGCGTGCCCCGACCGGTCGGGGACGGACTGGGTCGCGGGCTCGGGGTGGAGGTGGCCGGTGTGGCCGCGCCGGTGCCCGGGACAGGCGGAACGGTCCCGGGCAGCGGGGTACCACCGCGTGGCCGGGCCAGCGGGCCGGAGCGGGGTGCCACCACAGGTGGTTCGGCCCGGCCGCCCCGGGTGCGCTCCGGATCCGCACCACGACGCCGGTTGACCCACTCGCTCGGGCGGGCCGGCCTGCCCCGGCGGTCGCGTTCGGCCATGGGTACCTGATCGGCCCCGACACCCGGCTTCACCGTGCCGGTACCACCTGGCCCGGCGCGCATCTCTCCGGTCGTCGGCCGGAACTCGTCGGCTGGCAGCCGGGTGTCGCCGGCTGGTGCGGCGCGCCGCCCGTTGCCGGGCAAACCGCCGCCGGAACCAGGGCGGCCGTTGGCGGCCGGCCCGGCCTGGTCCGCGACCGGCGATCTCGAGGAAACCTCCTCGGCGGCTCGCCGGGCCCGTCGACCCGCCGGCTGGGCGAACCCGTCGAACGTGTCCGTGATGGCGGGCGGGGGGATCGGGCTGCGCGGGCGCCCCTCCGGGTCCGCGGTACGACCGGCCGCGTGCGGTGGTCTGGTGGGGCCCGGCTCGGGCAGCGGCGGGGCGTTGCCCGACCTTGGTACGGCCGGCGGTGGCGCGGCGTGGCGGCCCGCACCGGGCGGCTCCGCGTGCCTCGCCGCGGCCGCGGACGATGGCGGGGCGGCGGAGGGTGGCGCACCGGCAGACGGGTGCGGTGGTGTGGCCGCGGACGGCCGCAGCGGTCCGGCGGTCGACGGCGGCGCCGGTGCCGGGCCGGACGGGGGCCGTGGTGCCGCCCCGGACGGAGGGGGCGGCGGAGCGGCTGGCCGCTCGCCATGCCGGCCGCCGGACGCCGGCTCCGTGTGCCGGCGCCGTCCACCGGCCGGACTGCCTGGAAAACCGGCCGGGCTGCCCGAGAGACCGGCCGGACTGCCCGGGAAACCCGCTGGACTGCCGGGCGGGGCCGCCGGAGGCCCGGCCGCCCCTGGATAGTCCGGCGGAG
>DATCLH010000372.1:0-4230 GCA_036564035.1 Thermaerobacter sp. | reverse complement strand
GTCCAAGTCATAGGTGACCAGCACGCGGGAGCCGTCCTCCCGTTCCACCTCCAGGGTCGCTCGCCGGCCACCGGGGTCCACCTGCCAGCGGAGCCCCCGGGCGTGGTAGAGCACATCGAGGACGACCACGCGGGCGGGTGCCTCCGGGCCGGGCGTCCCCGGGCCTGCCGCCTCCGGGCCGCCGGCCCCCTGGCCTCTCGCCCCCTGACCGGACGCCCCCTGGCCTCCCGCCTCCGGGCCGGGCGCCCCCTGCGCCGGCGGGTTCGGGCCGGGCCTCCCACGATCCGGCGGCTCCTGGCCGGGCAGCTCCCGGTCCGGCGCCGGCGACGGCCGTCCGGGGGCGAGCGACTCCGGGCCTGGGGAGGGCCGCCCGCCGGCAGGCCAGGACCAGAGGGCCACCAGGGGCCGGGGCCCGCCGGTCACCAGCAGCACCCCCCGCCCCCCCGCCAGCGCCAGGGGCCCGAAGCCGTCCCGGGAGACGTCCACCTGGACCCCCGGGGGCCCACCCACGGGGGCCGCCCGCAGGGGCAGGTCGGCCAGCCCCAGGCCCGGCTGCCAGGGCCCGCCTTCGCGGCGCCAGGCCAGCCGGTCGCCCTGGACCGCCACCTCCAGGTCGGGCCGGCGAGTGGCCGCCACCAGGCGCGGTCCCCCCGGCCCCGGACGCCACCAGAGATCCTGGACGAACCGGCCGGCGTAACCGGCGGCGGGCACCGCCACGTCGACCACCGCCTGGACGTGGATCCGGCCCAGGGCATCGGGCCGGGCGGGGCCGGTGGCATAGGCCGTGACGGGCGTGCGCAGGAAGGAGACCTGGGGCGTCAGGAGGGTGGCGGAGGGGCGTTCCGCCCCGGCCCCGGTGGCCGAGGGGGGCGCGGCGCCCCGCCCGGTCCTCCCGGGGGCGGCGCCCGGCGCCGGCCCGTCCCCGCCCTCGGGCCCCTTCCCAGGGACCGGCAGGCCGGCCGCCAGGTCGCCCTCAAGGCCCGCCAGCCAGGCGCCGCCCGGCCCCGCGGCGGCCGGGGCCACCCAGGCCCCGGCCGCCGCGGGCCGGCCCGCCTGCCACGCCTGCAGCAGCCTGCCGGTGGCCGCCACGGCTTCCGCCGTGGCGGCCACCGCGGGCCCCGTAGGCCCCGCAGGTCCCGCCCGTTGCACGCCCAGCCCGGCCAGCGCCAGCCCGCCGGCCAGCACGGCCCAGGCCAGCGCGCGGGGCACCGGCCCCCGCCGGTGCCCCGCGCGCCCGAGGCCATCGGCCACCCCGCGTCCCTTCCTTTCGCCGGGCTATTCCACCTGCACCCGCCCCGCGGGCTCGGCCTCCACCCGGCCGATCCGCCGGGCATCGCCCACGCCGCGGCGGTGCAGCTCGGCCAAGAGCGCCTCCGCCCTGTCCGGTTCGACCACCAGCATCAGGCCGCCCGAGGTGACCGCGTCAAAGAGCAGCCCCTGCTCCCAGTCGGCCAGGGGGCGGCGGAAGTCGACCTGGGTCCCGTAGTGGCGGCGGTTCGCCCGGCTGCCCCCGGGGAAGACGTCCCGTTCCGCCAGTTCCCGCGCCCCCGGAAGCACCGGCACCGCCTCCGCCTGGATCACCAGGGCGACGCCGCTCTCCCGGGCGATGTGGCTGGCGTGACCCAGCAGGCCGAAGCCGGTCACGTCGGTGGCCGCGTGGATCCCGCCCACCGCCTGGGCCGCCTCGGCGGCCGCCCGGTTCAGGGTCCGCATCATGGCGACCATGGCGTCCACCCAGTCGGGCGAAGCCAGGTTTCGCTTGAGGGCGGTGCTCAGCACGCCCGTGCCGATGGGCTTCGTCAGGATCAGCACGTCGCCCGGCCGGGCGCCCCGGTTCGTCCAGACCCGGTCCGGGTCGACCACGCCCGTCACGGCCAGGCCGTACTTGGGCTCGGCGTCGTCGATGGTGTGGCCGCCCACGATCACGGCCCCGGCCTCCCGGACCTTGGCCGCGCCCCCCTCCAGGATGGCCGCCAGAGCCTCGGCGCCGTAGCGGCTGACGGAGAAGCCCACCAGGTTCAGGGCCGTCAGCGGCCGCCCGCCCATGGCGTAGACGTCGCTGAGGGCGTTGGCCGCGGCGATCTCGCCGAAGAGGACGGGGTCGTCGACGATGGGCGTGAAGAAGTCCACCGTCTGCACCAGGGCCAGCCGGTCGGTGAGCCGGTACACCCCGGCGTCGTCGCCGCTCTCCAGCCCCACCAGCAGGTGGGGGTCCGTGCCTTGCTGAGGGGGTAGGTGGCGCAGGACCTGCGCCAGCTCGGCCGGGCCGAGCTTGCACCCTCAGCCGGCCTTGCCGGTCAGCTGCGTCAGGCGCAGCGGTTCCACGGCGATCCCCCCTCAGGCGAACGACTTGGCGAACCACACGCGGTCGTAGCCGCCGGCCGGGTCGGGGTCGGGGTCGAGCCGGTAGGGCCGGTAGCCGGCCCGGTACCAGAACTCGATGGCAGGCGCGTCCCGCAGGCCCGTCTGCAGGTGGAGGGCGCGCACCCCCTGGCCGCGCAGGCGATCCTCCACGGCCCGGACCAGGGAAGTGCCCACGTCCAGCTGGGAGAACTCGGGATCCACCGCCAGGCCGTAGATCTCCCACGCCTCCTCCCGGCCGCCCAGGGGCCGGGCCCGCACGGCGCCGATCACCCGGCCGCCGTGCCGGGCCACCCAAACCCGCCCGCGGGCGATGTCGTCCTGCACCCGCCCCAGGTCATCCTGGAGGGGTTCGGGCGCCACCGGGTACTTGCCTTCGTACTGCCGGAAGGCCTTGCGGGTGACGGTCAGGATGTCAGCGGCATCGGCTGGCGCGGCGGGCTCCACACTCCACACGGCTTCACCCCACCCTTTCCGGCCGGGCTCACCGGGCCCTGCACCCGGGTGCCACGACACGCTACGATTGTATCGAATTGCCGGTCCGGGATCCAAGGATGCCCAGGGCCAGGCCCGGGGCACCCCCGGCCGCGGCGGGACGCCGGGCCCGCTGGCAGGGCGCCCGGCCCGAAGGAGGTTCGTCGCGTGAGCGTCTACCGCCTTGGCGACGCCGCTCCCCGAATCGCCGCCACCGCCTACGTGGCGCCGGGGGCCCGGCTGATCGGCCGGGTCGTCCTGGAGGAACACACGAGCGTCTGGTTCGGCGCCGTCCTGCGCGCCGACCTGGACGTCATCCACATCGGGGCGGGCAGCAACGTGCAGGACAACGCCGTCCTCCACGTCAACGCCGGCGAACCCTGCCACATCGGCCGGGACGTGACCATCGGCCACGCCGCCGTCGTCCACGGCTGCGTGGTGGAGGACGAGTGTCTCATCGGGATGGGCGCCGTGGTGCTGAGCCGCGCCCGCATCGGCCGCGGCAGCCTGGTGGGCGCCGGCGCCCTGGTGCCGGAGGACAAGGTGATCCCGCCGGGCAGCCTGGTCCTGGGCGTGCCGGCCCGGGTGGTGCGGCCCCTGACGCCGGAGGAACAAGCCGCCATCCGCGCCAGCGCGGCCCGCTACCGGGAGAACGCGCGCCGCTTCGCCCAGGGGCTGGTCCCCGTCGAGGGCCAATGAAGAGGGCCAATGAAACCGGGGCGGGCGCCATGGCGCCCGCCCCGCCGGTTCGTCCGCCTGGGAAGCCCTCAGGCCCCGGAGCCCATGAAGGCGTAGTGGGCGATGAAGATGGCCGCCAGGATCCACATGGTGACCGAGACCTCGCGGATCCGCCCGGTCACCAGCTTCAGCACCACGTAGGAGACGATGCCCAGGACCATGCCGGTGGCGATGCTGAAGGTCAGCGGGATGCCCAGCACGGTGAGGAAGGCGGGCAGCGCCTCGGTGATGTCGTCCAGGTTGAGCTTGCGGATCGGCTCCATCATCAAAAGGCCGACGATGATCAGCGCCGGCGCCGTGGCCGCCGCGGGGATCACGCCCGCCAGGGGCCAGAAGAAGACCGCCAGCAGGAACAGCAGGCCCGTGACGACGGCCGTCAGGCCGGTTCGTCCGCCCTGGCCGATGCCCGCCGCGCTCTCCACGTAGGTGGTGACGGTGGAGGTGCCGAGCCCCGCGCCGATCATGGTGGCCAGGGCGTCGCTGACCAGCACCCGGCCGACCCGCGGGAAGGTGCCTGTCTTCTCGTCGATCACGCCCATCTTGGTGCCCAGGCCGACCAGGGTGCCCGCCGTGTCGAACATGTTGACGAAGGTGAAGGTGAAGATCACCGTCAGCAGGCCCAGCTGCAGCGCGCCGGCCACGTCCAGCTGGCCCGCC
>DATCLH010000371.1:0-4606 GCA_036564035.1 Thermaerobacter sp. | reverse complement strand
GGTCTACGTGATGACCGACGGCGGGGCGTTGCCCGCAGCCCTGAGCCGGCTGCTGGCCACCCTGCGCGAGCGGGGCTGGGTGGCGTGGACGGTCACCGCGGGGCAGGCCTTCGGCGGTGACGACGAGGCGGCCCACCTGGCCTCGGCCCTGCTGGTGGCCCGGGTGCGGGGCGCCCGCCTGATCGTGGCCGGCATGGGGCCGGGCATCCTGGGGACGGGTGAGACCCTGGGCCACACGGGGCTCGACCAGGCCTGGATCCTGAGCCTGGCCCACGGGCTGGGCGGCCGCCCGGTCCTGGTGCCCCGGCTCAGCGGCGCCGACGGGCGGCCCCGCCAGCGGGGGCTGAGCCACCACACCGCCGGCGTCCTGGGGATCCTGCCCCGCCCGGCGTGGCTGGCCCTACCCCGGCCGCTGCCTGCGGCGGCCGCCCGCCCGCTGAACCGGCTGGCCGCCGCCGCAGGCGTCCTCCCGGTCGGGGTGTACACCGGCCCCGCCCTGGCCTGGTGGCGACGGCAAGGGCTGGACGCGACCACCATGGGGCGGGGGCCCGACCAGGACCCCCTGTTCTTCCAGGCCGCCCTGGCCGCCGGCATCCTGGCCGCGGTCCTGGCGGGGGCTCCCCAGGCGGCCGGGGTGGGCCCGGCCGGTCGGGATCGCGGGCATGCAGGGCGGGGCGGCCGGGTCGGCGGGCGGATCGGAGCGGCAGGAAAGGAGGAGGGTCGTGGAGACACCCCTTGACGGCGAGACCCTCTGGAACGGCAGGATCTTCTCCCTGCGGCGCACCCGGGTCCGGCTGGACGACGGCCGGGAGGCGGTGCGGGACTGGGTCGACCACCCGGGCAGCGTGGTGGTGGCGGCCATGACGGCGGCCCGGGAGGTCATCCTGGTCCGCCAGTACCGCTTGCCGGCGGGGCGGGAGCTGTGGGAGCTTCCGGCCGGCCGGCGGGAGCCGGGGGAGGACCCGCTCCACGGAGCCCAGCGGGAGCTGGAAGAGGAGACGGGCCTCAAGGCCCGCACCTGGCGCCTTCTAGCCCGCTTCTACGCCTCGCCGGGCTACACCAGCGAGCACAAGTGGTTGTACCTGGCCCAGGACCTGGAGCGCGGCCCGAGCCATCCGGACCCCGACGAGCAACTGGCCGTGCGGGCCGTGCCCCTGGACGAAGCGCTGCGGATGGCGGAGCGGGGCGAGATCGCCGACGCCAAGACCCTGGTGGGCCTGCTCATCCTGGAACGGGGCGGGCTGCTGGTGGAACCGGCGGCGGGGGCGGACGAACCCCGTCGCGCCGCCAGCCCAGGGGACCCTTGAACGCACCCCTCAAGACACCCCTCTTTGCCACATGCCCTCTTCGCCCTGCCGGCGGCTTGGGCCCGGGCGGGGCGGCCACATGGACGGCCGCGCCTGCGCATAGGGTGGTAGGGATCCCCCGCCAGGCCCGTCCCCGGCTCCGGCCGGGCGGGACGGGCCCGGCGGGCCGGAACCCGGCGGCCCGCACGGCCTGCTCCACGGGAGGGCGGCGCGATGGTGGAGTCCCTGGCCCGCGCCTTGACCAACGCCTTGCGCCAGCACCAGGCACCGCTGGTGCTGGCCGCGTTCATCCTGACGGCGGGGATCGTCACCGGCGCCCTGCACGTGGCCCAGCTGGACCCGGGACAGCAGGCTGAGGTGGGGCAGTACCTGGACTATCTGGTCCGCACCACGGCCACGGGAGCCGCGGGCGCCGGCCCCGGCGTTGGCGAGGCGCCGTCGCCCTCGCCGCCGGCCGGGGACGAAGCCGCACCCCAAGGGGCAGGCTGGCCTGCGGCCGCGGCGCCGCCCTGGGCGGCCGCCGCCGGCGGCAACCTGCGCCAGGTGGCCGTCGCCTGGGGCGCCGGGTGCCTGGTCCTCGGCCTGCCCGTCACCCTGGGAATGCTCTTCCTGCACGGTTACAGCCTGGGATTCGCCGTGGGCGCCCTGGCGGCCCACTGGCAGTGGCGCGGGCTGCTGGTGGCCCTGGCGGGCGTCTTCCCGCCGAACCTGTTGCAGGTACCCGCCCTGGTCCTGGTGGCGGCGGCGGCCACCCGGCTGGCGGTGCAGGTGGCCGCCAGCCGCTGGCGCCGTGCCCTACCGGCCCTGCACTCCCCCTGGTCCCCCTACCTCGGCCTGGGGCTGGTGGCGGGCCTGCTGGCCGCCGGGGCAGGCCTCGTCGAGGGCTACGTGGCGCCCGCCCTGCTGGCCCTGGTGCAGCGGCTCGTCCTCTAGGCCGGTCGGCCGGGTCCTGCCGTCCTTTACCTTGCCGGTAGCACCTGGCTGTGCTACCATCGCGTCGCAGTCAGAGCATGGACGGGCCCCCGGACGGAGCCCGCCGGAGCCGCTCCATGGGCCGCTGCCGCCCCATGGGGGAGGCCTGCGGGGGTGCGCCCGGGGCCGGTTCGTCCCCGCCGGTGGGGTCTTGCAGGGCGGGGTCGTGCCCCCCGGCCACCGGGGACGAACCGGCAACCCGGCCAGCGGGAGGCGCAGCAGCATGCCCGTGGTGATCGGGGTACCACGAGAGATCAAGAGCAACGAGAACCGGGTGGCCCTGACGCCGGCCGGGGTCCATGCCCTGGTCCGTGAGGGCCACACCGTCTGGGTGGAGCGGGGTGCGGGCGAAGGTAGCGGGTTCAGCGACGAGGACTATGCCCGCGCCGGGGCCCAGCTGGCCCCGGGCCCCGAGGTGGTGTGGGAGAACGCCAGCCTGATCCTCAAGGTCAAAGAGCCGCTGCCCGAGGAGTACCGGTTCTTCCGCCCCGGCCTCACCCTCTTCACCTACCTGCACCTGGCGGCCGACGAGCCGCTGACCCGGGCCCTGCTCGATCGCGGGGTGACGGCCATCGCCTACGAGACCGTCCAGCGGGCCGACGGGTCGTTGCCGCTCCTGACGCCCATGAGCGAGGTGGCCGGTCGCATGGCCCCCCAGGTGGGCGCCCACTTCCTCGAGCGGGTCCACGGGGGCCGCGGGGTGCTGCTGGGCGGGGTGCCGGGGGTGCCGCCGGCCGACGTGGTCATCATCGGCGGGGGCACGGTGGGGCGGAACGCCGCCCGCATCGCCCTGGGCCTGGGGGCCCGGGTGACCGTGCTGGACGTGCGGGCCGACGTGCTGCGCTGGTTCGACGACGTCTACGGCGGTCGCATCACCACCCTGATGTCCAACGAGTACAACGTGGCCCAGGCGGTGCGGCGGGCCGACCTGCTGATCGGCGCCGTGCTGATCCCCGGGGCCCGGGCCCCCCGGCTGGTCAGCGAGGAGATGGTCCGGTCGATGAAGCCCGGTTCGGTGATCATCGACGTGGCCGTCGACCAGGGCGGGTCCATCGCCACCATCGACCGGGTGACCACCCACGACAACCCGACCTACGAGCGGTTCGGGGTCGTCCACTACGCCGTGGCCAACATGCCCGGCGCGGTGCCCCGGACCTCCACCCTGGCCCTGACCAACGTGACCCTGCCCTACGTGCTGGACCTGGCCCGGCTGGGCGTGGAGGAGGCCGTGCGCCGCGACCCGGCCCTGGCCCGCGGCGTCAACACCTACCGGGGGCACCTGACCTACCGGGCGGTGGCGGAGGCCCACCGGCTGCCCTACACCCCGCTGGAGGAGGCGGGACTGGAGCCGGCCGCCGGCCGGTCTTGAACCCGGCCCCGGCGTTGTGGGTCCGGCGGGCTGAGGGCAACCGTGGACGGGCGCCGTGCCCTTGGAGACCCCGCCCGAGCTGACGTCCGGGGAACGGGCCGGGAGGGCAGGTCCATGGCAACCGGGGACGAACAGGCCGCGGCCCGTGCCTGGGCCGCGGCCACCGCCGAATACCTGGACATCCTGCGGGTCGAGCGCGGCCTGGCGGCCCACACCCTGGCCGCCTACCGCCGCGACCTGGCCGACTTCGCCGCCTTCGCCGCCGCCCGTGGCGTGGGCCCGGCCTCCGTGCGCCGGGCCCTGGTCATGGCCTACCTGCACCACCTGGACGAGACCGGCCGCAGCCCGGCCACGGCGGCCCGGCGCCTGGCGGCCCTGCGCGGGTTCTTCCGCCACCTGGTGGAGGAGGGCCTGGCCGCCCACGATCCGGTGGAGGGGATGGCCACGCCCCGCGCCCGCCGGCCCCTGCCCCGGGTCCTGGGCGAGGGGGAGGTGGAGCGGATCCTGGAGCTGCCCCACCCGGCCTCGCCCACGGGGCTGCGGGACCGGGCGGTGCTGGAACTGCTCTATGCCACCGGGCTGCGGGTCTCGGAGCTGGTCGGCCTCGACCTGGACGACCTGCTGCTGGACCTCGGCCTGCTGCGGTGCCGCGGCAAGGGCGGCAAGGAGCGGGTGGTGCCGGTGGCGGCGCCGGCAGTGGAGGCGACCCGGGTCTACCTGGAGCGGGGCCGCCCGGCCCTTCTCCGGCGCCGGGACCAGCGGGCGCTGTTCCTCAACCAGCGGGGCGGCCGCCTGAGCCGGCAATGGGTCTGGCACCTCCTGCGCCGGGCGGCCCGGCGGGCCGGGGTGCCGCGGGCGGTGAGCCCCCACACCATGCGCCACTCCTTCGCCACCCACCTCCTGGCCGGCGGCGCCGATCTGCGGGCGGTGCAGGAGCTCCTGGGCCACGCCGACATCT
>DATCLH010000370.1:0-4568 GCA_036564035.1 Thermaerobacter sp. | reverse complement strand
CGATGCGGATGGGCGCCTTGGGGTTGCCGTTGATCCAAGGGTCGAACAGGATGACCTTGCCGCCGGCCGTGGTCAGCTCCCAGCCGGCATGGCCGAGCCAGCGAAGCTTGTGGGACATGACCGGCCTTCCTCCTTTCGGTTTAATCGGTTTAAGGGGTGAAGGTGCCGCCGGGGCGGGGTGAACGGGGTGAGGGCGGCGGCGCCCCGTACCGACAAGCGAGAGTTCAACGTGGGGGACGGGGCTCCTGCCCCCGGCCGGCCGGCGGTGCCGGGACGGCGGCGGCGAGGACCGATGAGCGCCCCCGGCTGGGGGAGCCAGGGAGAGGGGACGGGACATGCGCGACGTGCTCGACCGGGTGGTGGAGTGGCTGGACGCGGGCCGGGACGTGGCCCTGGCCACGGTGGTCGAGGTGATCCGCAAGGCACCGCGGGAGGCGGGGACCACCATGGCCGTCAGCGACCGCGGCGAGATCGCCGGCTCGGTATCGGGCGGCTGCGTCGAACCGGCGGTGGTCGAGGTGGCCCAGGAGGTGCTGGCAGGCGGCCGGCCGCGCCTGGTCACCTTCGGCATCTCCGATGACGACGCCTTCGAAGTAGGGCTAAGCTGCGGCGGCACCATCCGGGTGTGGGTCGAACCGGCCCGCGGGCCGTGGCCCGGGGTGGCCCGCCAGCTGCAGAAGGCGCTGGCGGCCGGGAAGGCGGTGGCCCTGGCGCGGGTGCTCGGCGCCGCGGCGGGGGACGGTGCCGGGGCGCAGGGCGCGGGGCCGGTGCCGGCCGGTGCGGTGGTGTTGCTCGAGGAGGCCGAGCCCGGCGGCCCGGCACGGATCGTGGCCGGTTCGTCCGGCGATGCCGGCCTTGACGGGGAGCTGGCCCGGCGGGCGGGAGCGCTCCTGGCCCGGGATGAGGCCGCCCGTGAGCAGCTGGCCGGGGCGGACGTGTTCATCCAGCCCTTCGCGCCGCCGCCGGTGCTCTACGTCATCGGTGCCGTGCACCCCGCCGCCGCCCTGGCGGAGGCGGGCCGGTTCCTGGGATACCGGGTCGTCGTCTGCGACCCGCGGTCGCCTTTTGCGACCCCCGAGCGGATCCCCGCGGCCCACGCCATCGCCCGCCAGTGGCCCGACGAGTACTTGAGCGGTGTCCGGATCACGCCGCGGGATGCGGTCTGCGTCCTCACCCACGACCTGAAGTTCGATGTTCCCGCCCTGCTGGCCGCCCTCCGCTCCCCCGCAGGCTACATCGGTGTCATGGGGAGCCGGCGAACCCACGAGCGCCGCCTGGCGGCCCTGCGGGAAGCGGGCGTCGGGGACGGCGCCCTCAAGCGGCTGCACGCGCCCATCGGCCTCGACATCGGTGCCCGCACGCCGGAGGAGATGGCGGTGGCCATCATGGCCGAGATCATCGCCTGCCGCCGGACGAACCGGCCCCAGGGCCCTGCAGCCATTCCCGCGGGGGCGGCCGGCGGCGGGGGCGCAGCCGGAGGGGCGGCCTGACGGGCGGTGGCCGGCAACGGCGCCCCAGCAGGAAAGATTCTGCCGAAAACCGAAAGCCCTTGGCGCGGCAGTGACGCCAGCCGCCGGAGGGGAGCCCCATCCCCGGCGAATTCCGCCGGCGAATCTCCGCTGCAGCTCGATCAGCGCTTGGGGGTGCCAGGAATGCAGGTTGCCGGAAGCCAGAAGATCGCCGCACCCGTGGAGACCGTCTGGGCCTGCCTCAACGACCAGGACGTCCTCGCCCGGTGCACGCCCGGCTGCAAGCAGCTGACCCGGGTGGCGGAAGACCGTTACGAAGCCGAGCTGGAACTGGGCATCGCGGCCATCCGCGGCAGGTACAAGGGCCGGATCGCCATCGAGGACAAGGAACCGCCAAACCGCTACCGCCTGAACATCGAGGGGGAAGGCGGGCCCGGCTTCGTGCGGGCCTCCCTGGTGCTTGACCTGGAACCCCAGGGCGACGGGACCCTGCTGAAGTACCAGGGCGAAGCCCAGGTGGGCGGGCCGGTGGCCAGCATCGGCCAGCGGGTGCTGGGCGGCGTGGCGAAGATGATCATGGGCCAGTTCTTCGGCGGCCTGGCGCGGGAGATCGAGCAGCGCAAGGCCGGCTGACCCGGAGGCGGGGCGCGGCGCCGGGCCGGGAGGCCGGGCCGGGGGGCCGGAGGGGTCCCGGCCACCGCTAGCTCCGGTGCCGCGCCGGATGGGGGGCGAGGACCGGCCCGCCCAGGGCCGCCGGCCGCAGGGCAAGCCAGCGCCGGTACACCCAGAAGGCCGCAAGGCCGAAGGCAAACCGGGTGGTCACCATGATGAGCCCGTTGCCGCCGAAGGCGAAGATGGCCGCCGTCTCCTCGAACATGGCGTGGAAGATGCCCACGAAGACGAACAGCAACGTCACCTGGTCCCGGGGCACCGGCTGCTCCCGGGTGGTCTCCAGGACCACGCCGGATCCCAGGATCACCCCCAGCACGGCGCCCACCGTCAACGAAGGCGCCAGCTCCGGAGCCAGTCCCAGGTGGCGGCAGACGGGTTCCAGGCGATGGGTGGTCCGGTCGAGCCGGCCGGTCAGCCGTGCCCACTCCAGCAGGATCAGCACCGGGGCAACGAACAGGCCGATCCGCAGCAGGAGCAGGATCCCTTCACCGATCCCGTCGACGATGGCGTCCAGAAGCCACATCGGTCCAACCTCCCCGGATGGAGCCGGGTCCACCCCGGAACCCGTGACAGAACCCCGAACCCGTTAGAGGACCAGGTTGAGCAGGGCCCCGGCCGCCGCCGAGGCCAGCAGCCGCGCCGCCAGCACCGTCCAGGTGTTGGCCCCCGCCCGGGCGATGATGGAGGCTTCGACCGGGTGGGCGTGGCTGATGGCCAGCATGGTGCCGAGGATCGTCCACTGCTTGTAATCGAGCGCCAGCGGGATGGCGGCGGCGATGCCGCTGTAGAGCCCCACGGTGTTGCCGATGAGCAGGGCCAGGGCGGTGCCGCCCGGCAGGCCGAACCAGGCCATGGCGGGTGCTGCCAGGCCGGCGATGCGCGCCAGCCACCCGCTCCGGTCCAGGATCATCACCACGATCATGGCGGGGATCATGGTGCGGGCCAGGTCGACCAGGATCCGCAGGGTCGACCGCAGGCCCCGGCTTACGGCGGCCTGCAGGGGATGGGTGCCCTCGCGGCCGGCGCCCGGGCGCGAGGCCGCCGGAGGGGTGAGGGATCGGGCCACGGATACAGCCTTCTTTCCTGGTAGCGACTCGGCTTCAGCGGTGCATGTTCCACCGCCCGGCTTCTACAGGCCAGCTTTTGCTGCCCTTGCGCCAAGCCGCGACGGCCGCGCAGCGGGCCTGCGGGGTGCCGCCCGGCCGCCACGGCTGGCGGTAGGGGCGGTGGCTTCTGGCGTTGAGCATAGAGCGGGTGCGTGGCGGTGTCAACGGCTGGATGGCAGGGGCTGGGTTCCTCCCCCCGGGCGGGTGCGGTAATCTACCGGTCAGAGCCGGGGCATGCCGGTAGGCCTGGATGCCGGGGCGCCTGACCTGAGCCCGGCGAACCGGGGCTGCCGGCGGCACTTTCCGGCGGGTCGGGGAGGGAGATGCCGTGGGCGAGCGGCTCGACGCCTTTCACCGTTTCCGCAGCGAGATGAACGAGAAGATCCTGGCCCACGACAACCTGGTGGTGCGCCGGTTCTTCAACCTGGACGGGCAGGCCTACAAGCCGGGGGCCCTGTCCAGCAAGGTCAAGGAGATGCTGGGGCTGGTGGCCTCACTGGTCCTGCGCTGCGACGACTGCATCACCTACCACATGATCCAGTGCCACAAGGAAGGCGTGACCCGCGACGAGTTCTTCGAGATCTTCGGCGTGGCCCTGATCGTGGGCGGGTCGATCACCATTCCCCACGTGCGGCGGGCGGTGGCGGTATTGGAGGAACTGGAAGTGGAGGCGGGCGCCGGGGCCGCCGGGGCGCAAGGCTGAAACCCGGCCGGCGGAGCGAAACCCCGGCCAGTGAAAAGAGGCGGGACCTGACCCCACGGCCAGGTCCCGGCCGGTGCCCGCCGGTCATGTAGCCGCGCTCGCGTTCCAGCCGGCGGTCAGGCGGTCGAGGCGGGCCCTCCCGCCCCCGGTTCCACCCGCGCCAGGATTCGATCCAGCACCTCGGGATCTTCCAGGGCCGTGGTGTCGCCGGTGACCTGCCCGGAGGTGACGGCCTCCCGCAGCAGGCGGCGCATGATCTTGCCGCTGCGGGTCTTGGGCATGGCGTCGACCACGTACACCTTCGCCGGGCGGGCGATGGGGCTGATCCGGCGGGCGATCTCCTCCCGCAGCTGCTCCTCGATGTCCGGCGGCGGCGTCACGCCGCTGCGCAGCACTGCGAAGACCACCGGCGCCGTGCCCTTGACGGGGTCCGGCATGCCCACCACCGCCGGCGCAGGTCGAACTTCTGCGGCCAGCCGGCCCCCGCCCGGCTGAGCATCCGCAGGGCCGTGGGCGCCGTGAAGACCTTGTTGACCCGGTACTGCTGGATCATCCGGTAGAACCGGCCGGGGTCGGGGAAGTCCAGGGCGCCTTCGTAGACCACGTGGGTCGCCCCGT
>DATCLH010000369.1:0-2432 GCA_036564035.1 Thermaerobacter sp. | reverse complement strand
CCGGCCGCCCGCCCGTTCCGGGCCCCATCCCCCGCCCCGGCCCTGCCGTCACCGCTTCCGACTGGCGCTGGGCCCTGCAGCACGCCCAGGTCCGGCGCTGGCGGCCGGGCCAGGTGCTGCATCCGGGGCCGGGTCGCCCGGCGGGCATTCACTGGCTGGGCCACGGGACCGTGCGCCTGGCCACCGCCGACGCCGCCGGCGAACTCCGCCTGTTGGCCCTGGTCACCGGCCCTGGCCTGGTGGGCGACCCAGGCCCCCTGTTCGGCCGGGAGCCGGTCCCCCTGGTCGGTACCTGCCTGACCCCTTGCCAGACGGCCTTCTGGCCGTATCCGGTCTTCGCCCAGCTCCTGGAGCAGCGCCCCGGCCTGGCGGTCCTGCTCGCCCACCAGGGCATGGACCTGTTCCACCAGGCGGCGTGGCGGGTGGCCGGGCTGCTGTGGCCCTGCTCCCGCCTGCGGATCCTGCACGTCCTGGTCACCCTGGCCCGTGCCTTTCCCTTACCTGGCACCGAAGGGAGCCGCCTCCCAGCCTCATTGACTCAGCAGGCCATCGGGCTGGCCGCCAACGCCAGCCGCGTCAGCGTCAACCGGGTGCTGGCCGACCTGCGGCGCCGGGGCCTCGTGGGGCGGGCCCGGCCGCTTTACATTCGCGACACCGGCCGCTTGGAGGCCTTGTTGCAGGAGGAGATCCTGGCGGCGGGGGAGCCGGCGGCCCCTCGGCCTGGCGAGGGCAGGAACTCCCCTGCGCCGTGGGATCCGGGGAAGGGGGCTTGAAGGTTGCGGCTTACGGCCGGCGCGGGGCCGTGATCCCGCCCCAGGAAGCCGGCACGGCGGGCCTCGGCCCGCCGTGCCGGCCGGTTCCTCACCGGGGGTGGTGCAGGGTCTGGGTTGGGGGCTGCGTTGCCGGGGACCGCCAGGGGCCGGTCACCGGAGGGGGCGCCGCGGTGGCCCGGCTGCCGGGGGCGGGTTCGGAAACCCCTGCCTTCGCGGCCGCCGGGCCGGCCTCCGCCGCCGTTCCCCGCTCCGCCCCGTTTGCCGTCCCCCGCTCCTCCCCGTTCTTTCCGTATAAGTTCAGCGGATCAGGACGCGGTCCCGCCGCCGGCCCCGGCCGGTGCCGGCCTGCGGGCCGCGGTACACCGCGGGAGACGGGAGCCAGCCGGGGACTCCGCCGGTGCGGCGCCGCCGGCTGTCGCCGGGGCAGCGGCCAGCGGGTGGATCGTTCCGCAGCCATCAGCGCCAGGTCGCGGAGGATGTCGGTCAGGTGGACGGGTGAAACGGGTGCCTGGGCCTCCGCCAGCTGGCGGAAGCGCCGTCGCGCCGATTGCTCGTCATCCTGCCCGGGCAGGCGCTGGACGGCGAAGTCTTCCCCAGCCAGCCGTCCGTCCTCCCAGGTCTCCACACGGCTTTTGATGTAATAGAACGCGGTTCCGTGGGGCGTTCGCTCCCGGCAGAGGATGTACCAATACCGGCGCTCCACGCTGCCGGCGGCGAGCCGGCGGCTGGCTCGGGCCAGCTCCACGTAGGCCGGCACCTTGCCCCAGGCGGCTCGTGGGTGGTCGTCCATCGCCAAGGTTCTCCCCCCGCGTTACGTTCCGGACAGCGCCCGGAACGGCATGGACAGGCCTTTTGGGAAGAAAGGCCTCCTTGGGAACGCCGCTTTGCCAACGCGCCGGGGTCGTCGCGGCCGGCGCGGTCCCGGATGCACCGGTGCGGATCCTGGGAGACCCATTATAAGGTGGGTTATGGCATTGCAGGTGTATCAGAGGAAACAGATCCTTGGGTTTCCGTAGCCGCGGGTGCCTCAAATCGCCGCCGCATAGCCATGGTGGCTATGCCGGGCCGGCGGCCCCTTGGTTCGGCTATGCTGGTGGTGAAGCACGACACGTGGTGAAGGCGCGGCGCCGGCCCGGAAGGCCGCAGCCGGCGGGGCGGGCCCGGCCGCCCGGCTGGACCCGGTCGTTCCGGGGCCCGGCGCCCCCGGACCATCCCGGGCGGCTCCGGGGCCTTCCCGGTCCGGCCACGGCGCCCGTGCGACTCCGATGAAGGATGAGGCCGATGCCCCAGGCGCCCCGTTCCCCATCCGATCCAACCCACCGGCCGGCGGCCGATGACCTGCTGGCTGCCGTCGACGAGGCCATGCTGGTCCGGCTGGTCCCCGAGCCCGTGCGGATCCGTGCCCTGGACCTCTTCCTCCTGGGCCGGGTGGAACACCGGCTGGTCTCCGGTCCCCGCCTGCTGGCCGAGGTCCGCGGCACCCGCGGCATCTACCGCACCGTCGTCCACGTCTTGCGCGGGCCGGACGGGCCCGACGCCGCCGGCCAGTGCGAGTGCCCGCGGCGGGCCGCGGGAGGCCTTTGCAAGCACGCCGTCGCCCTGCTCTACGCCTGGATCCACGAGCCGGGAACCTTCGCCTCCGTGGACCAGCGCCTGCAG
>DATCLH010000368.1:0-1853 GCA_036564035.1 Thermaerobacter sp. | reverse complement strand
GCCCAGAAGGCTCAAGGACTCCTGGCGGTGGATCAGGGTGATCACCCGTGAACCCCGCTCCCGTTCCAGCTGCCGGATCACCTGCAGCCGGCGCTCGGCGATGCGCCGCTGGCGCAACAAGGGCAACAGCGACCAGGCGATTAGGAGGAACCAGAACAGGTTGCTGAGCAGCGCGCCCATCGTGGCGTCCATCGCATCCACCGGCCGGCCGCCCCTGGGCCTGCCGGCTGTAGTGTGCACGAGCCCCGCCGGTTCTAACGACCGGCCGGCGAGCCGGTCCGGGAGGCGGCGCGGCGCTGCCGCGGGGCCGTCACGGCGCGGGCGGGTCCGCCATAGGATGGCCGTGGCAAAGGCCCGGGCCGCTCGGGACACGGGCCCGGGCGGCAGAGGAGGAGGACCCATGAGCCTGCCTGCGCCCTGGAACGGGGCGGTCTCGCCGCCCCTGGCGGGCCGCCCGCCCAAGCCCCGCGACCGCGGCCTGACCATGATCCTGGACAAGGGACTGGGCCCCGCGGCCACCGAGGATCTTCTGGAGGTGGCGGGCCACAGCATCGATTACTGGAAGCTGGCCTTCGGCACGCCCGCCTGCTATCCGCCGCCGGTCCTCAAGGCGAAGGTCCAGCGGATCCGGGCGGCGGGCATCGCCGTCTACCCCGGCGGCACCTTCCTGGAGGTCGCCCTGGTCCAGGGGCGGTTCCGCGCCTTCGTCGAGGCCGTCCGCGAGGTGGGGTTCACCCACGTGGAGGTCTCCGACGGCACCGTCGACATGGCGCCGGAGGTCCGCCGCGACGTGATCCGCACCCTCCTGGCCGAGGGGTTCGGGGTGGTCAGCGAGGTCGGCAAGAAGCATCCCGCCGACCGGGTGTCGACCCTGCGCCTCCACCAGCAGGTGCTGGACGACCTCCAGGCCGGGGTCGAGAAGGTCATCGTCGAGGCGCGGGAGTCCGGCAAGGGCATCGTGATCTACGACGCCCAGGGCCGGGTCGACGAGGATGAGCTGGAGGCCCTGGTGCGGGGGCTACCCGATCCCTACGTGTTGATCTTCGAGGCGCCCCAGGTCCACCAGCAGCAGGACCTGATCCTGCGCTTCGGTCCCGCCGTGAACCTGGGCAACGTCCAGCCCGCCGACGTGCTGGCCTTGGAGGCGTTGCGCCACGGCCTGCGCGGGGACACCCTGCGCGCCGCCCTGCTGAGCCGGCCCGACCTGCGGGCGGTCCGCTTCCCCCAGGGGTGACGGCCATGGCCGGCGACATGCCCGTCGCGGCGGCGCCGCTGGTGGTGGTGGCGGAGTTCTGCCCGGCGGTGGGGCTCCAGGTCCTCGAGCAGGCGGGGTGCCGGGTGATCTACGACCCGGCGGCGGCCCGGGAGCCGGCTCGGCTGCTGCGCCGGCTCCACCAGGCCGACGCCCTCCTGGTCCGCAACCAGGTCCGGGTCGACGGCCCCCTCCTGGACGCCGCGCCCCGGTTGCGGGTGGTGGGGCGGCTGGGCGCCGGCCTGGACAACATCGACGGCGAGGCGACGGCGCGGCGGGGCGTCACCGTGGTGTACGCGCCGGGGGGCAACGCCCGGGCCGTGGCCGAGTTCGTCCTGGCCCAGATGCTGGCCCTGGCCCGCCACCTGCCCGCGGCCACCGCCATGGGCGCGGCAGGCGTCTGGCAGCGCCAGGCCCTCCTGGGGGACGAGCTGGCCGGGACCCGGGTGGGCATCCTGGGCCTCGGGCGCATCGGTCATGCCCTGGTCCCGCTGCTGCGACCCCTGGTGGAGGCCGTCGCCACCTTCCACCCGCGGCGGGGCCCCGACGACCCCCAGTGGGCCCAGCTGGGGGTGCGCTGGCTGCCGCTGGAGGACCTGCT
>DATCLH010000367.1:0-6534 GCA_036564035.1 Thermaerobacter sp. | reverse complement strand
CTGGCGGCGGCGTCCATGGCTTACCTGGTCGTCTACTACCGGGAGGTGGCCTACCGGATCATCCGGCCCGAGCTGCCGGACCTGGTGCTGGGGACGGTGGCCCTGCTGCTGGTGCTGGAGGCCGCCCGCCGCACCACGGGCTGGGTCCTGCCGCTGCTGGCGGTGGCCTTCCTGGCCTACGGCTTCCTCGGCCCCTACTTCCCCGGCATGTGGGGCCACGGCGGCTACAGCTTCTCCCGGCTGGTCGGCCAGATGTACCTGTCCCTGGAAGGCATCTTCGGGGTGCCCCTGGGCGTGTCGGCGACCTTCATCATCCTTTTCACCCTTTACGGGGCCCTGCTGGACGCTTCGGGGGCGGGGCGGTTCTTCGTCGACCTGTCGCTCGCCCTGGTCGGCCGGCACCGGGCCGGGCCCGGCCGGGCGGTCACCGCCGCCTCCTTCCTGCTGGGGGGCCCGTCGGGCAGCGGCGTGGCGACGGCCGTCACCCTGGGGGCG
This sequence comes from Thermaerobacter sp., assembly GCA_036564035.1. Taxonomy (GTDB): domain Bacteria; phylum Bacillota; class Sulfobacillia; order Thermaerobacterales; family Thermaerobacteraceae; genus Thermaerobacter. The sequence goes on along the minus strand of DATCLH010000367.1, from coordinate 6,039 downwards.
ATCACCTGGCCCCTGCTGCGCCGGGCCGGCTACAGCCCGGAGCGGGCCGGGGCCTTGCTGTCGGCCGGCGGCATCGGGGCCGTGATCTCGCCGCCCATCCTGGGGGCGGCCTCCTTCATCATCGCGGAGATCCTGCAGGTCTCCTACCTGGACGTGATCCGCTGGGCCGTGGTCCCCACGGTCCTCTACTACCTCTGCATCCTCTTGATGATCGAGCTGGATACGGTGGGCGGCCGGGTGCAACCGGTGACGGCGACGGCACCGCCGGTGGGCCGGCTCCTGCGGCAGTACGGGTTCCACCTGACGTCCCTGGTCGCCATCGTGGTGTTCCTCTTGGCCGGTTACACCGCGGCCTACGCGGTCCTCTGGTCGATGGCCCTGGCCGTCGCCGTGTCCTTCCTGCGCCGGGACACGGCCCTGACACCGCGGAAGCTGGTCGAGGCGCTGGATCGCGGGGCCCGCTCGGCCCTCTCGGTGGTGGCGACGACGGCCGTGGCCGGCATCATCGTCGGCGTGCTGAACCTGACCGGCCTGGGGCTCAAGTTCTCGTCCCTGGTCCTGGCCCTCTCGGGCGGCCAGCTGGTGCCGACCCTGATCCTGTCCGCCCTGGTGCTGCTGCTCCTGGGCCTGGCGCTGCCCATCACGGCCTCCTACATCGTCGCCGCCGTGACGGTGGCCCCAGCCCTGGTCCAGGTGGGGGTGCCCGAACCGGCCGCCCACATGTTCACGTTCTACTACGCCGTCCTGTCGGAGGTATCGCCGCCCACGGCCCTGTCGTGCTTCGCTGTCTCGGCCATCACCGGCGGCAACCCCTTCCGCACCATGTGGCTGACGTGGCGGTATGCCCTGCCGGCCTTCCTGGTGCCGTTCCTCTTCACCCTGAGCCCCACGGGGATGAACCTGCTCCTGGACGGGCCGTGGTTCGGCGTGCTGCGGGCGACCCTGACGGCCATCGCCGGCCTGGCGGCCCTGGTGGCCGGCATCGCCGGCTGGGTGCGGGGGCCGGCCCGGTGGCCCGAGCGGGTGCTGCTCGCCCTCGGGGGCCTCGCCTTGATGTACCCGGGACCCCAGGGCGACCTGACCGGCCTGGTGCTGGCGGCGGCGGGCCTGGGCCTGCACCTGGCGGCGCGCCGGACCGCGGCCCCGGCCGCTGGCGCGTGATGGGACGCTCCCCTCAAGGCTGGGCCGGGGGCGGGCCGGAGGGGAGGGCGGGGTCGTACCCCGGAGCGGGCCCTTCGTCCCGGACGTAGAAGCAGGGAGCCAGGTACCGCAGGCCCGTCCCCGTCACCCCGTAGAGGCTCTCGCTGCCGCCGATGAACAGGATCCCGCCGGGGCGCAGGCTGGCGGCCAGGGACGTCCAGACGCGGCGCTTGACCTCTTCGGTGAAGTAGATCACCACGTTGCGGCAGAGGATCAGGTCCCAGCCGCCCGGGTAGGGATCGGCGATCAGGTCGTGGCGGGCGAACCGCACCCGGTGCCGGATCTCCGGCTGGAGGACCCAGCCGCCGCCTTCGGGGCGGAAGTACCGCTGCCGCCAGGGCGCGGGCACCCCGCGGACCTCGAGGGGTTCGAACCAGCCTTGCCGCGCCCTTTCCAGGGCCGCGGCGTCGATGTCGGTGCCCACCAGCTCGTGGTGCCCGGCCGGATCCAGCTCCTCCAGCAGGATGGCCACGGAGTAGATCTCTGCCCCGACGGAGCAGCCGGCGCTCCAGATCCGGAGCGGGGAGCGCCGGCGCAGCAGCTCGGGCAGGAAGCGGTGGCGCAGCAGGTCGAACCGGTCCGGGTTGCGGAAGAACTCGGACACGTTGATCGTCAGGAAGTTCTCGAAGGCCTGGGCCAGGGCCGGATCCTCCCGCAGGCGGGCCGCCAGGTGGGCGTTGTCCGCCAGGCCGTGGCGCTCGCGGAAGAACCGGAGCCGCCGCTCCAGCTGCTGGGAGCGATAGGCCTCCAGCTGCAGCCCCAGGGTCTGGTGGACCGCAGCCGCCAGCACGGCGAACTGGGCGTCGCCAGCCGGGCCGGTGGCGGCCGGTTCCTCCCTTTGAGGGGAGCTCGGCGATCCTGGCATCGACCAACAATCCCTTCCTTCGACCGGTGCGGGTCCGTCACCCATCGGCGCCGCCTCCCAGCGCCTCCACCAGCCAGCGGGCCAGGTCCTCCGGCGGGCCCGATCGCTCGGCGATGCCCAGGGCGGCCGTCGCCCCGGGCATGCCCGCCACCACGCAGCTGCCGGGGTCCTGCACCCACACCCGGGCGCCCAGCCGGTGCAGGCGCTGGGCGCCCTTGGCCCCGTCGGCGCCCATGCCGGTGAGGACCAGGACGATGGCCCGCCGGGCCAGTTCCTCCGGGACCGAGGCGAAGGTGACGTCGGCTGCCGGGCGGACGCCGTGCAGCGGCGGGCCCTGGTCCAGGCGCAGGACACCCCCGGCCGTCACCACCAGGTGGTGGTCACCGGGCGCCACCCAGGCGCTCCCATCCCTGAGGCGGGCCCCGTCCCACGCTTCGGCCACCGCAAGGCCGGAGACCTCGTCCAGGTGCTGGGCCAGGGCCCGGGTGAAGGTCGGGGGCATGTGCTGGACGATGACCACGGCTGCCGGCAGGTCGCCGGGCAGGGCGCCCAGCAGCCGGTAGAGGGCGCCGGGCCCGCCGGTGGACGATGCCACCAGCACCAGGTGGGTGAGGGCCCGGGGAGCGCCCGGAACGCCATGGCCGGAGCCGGTGCCGGTGGCGGCACCGGGGCCACTAATCGCTTTCGGCCCGGTCTCAGGACCGGGGCGCGAACGGGCGGCGGCGCCCCCGGCGGGGCCGCGGCCCCGGGTTTGGGGGTGGGGGATGGCCGCCGCCGCCTTGACCTTGGCGACCAGCTCGGCCCCCACCCGATCCAGGTCCAGGGAGACCGCCCCGGAGGGCTTGGCGACGAAGTCCACGGCCCCCAGGGCCAGGGCCCGCACGGTCGCCTGGGCGCCCTGCTGGGTCAAGCTGGAGACCATCACCACCGGACAGGGGTGGACCGCCAGGATCTGCGGCAAAGCGGCCAGGCCGTCCAACCGGGGCATCTCTACGTCCAGGGTGATCACGTCGGGCCGGAGCAACCCCGCCCGGGCGACGGCCTCCAGCCCGTCCCGGGCCGTGCCCACCACCTGCACCGCGGGATCGCTCTCCAGGATGCGGGTGATCACCCGCCGCATGAAGGCGGAATCGTCCACCACCAGCACACGGATCGGGCGGCCGCTTCCCACCGCCATCACCCGCTCCCCCGGCTGCCGGCGCCGGACCGGGGGGTGGAACCGGCCCCCATCGCCGCCAGCTCGCCGACCAGGGCGGGCGTGTCCAGGATCAGGGCCAGCCGCCCGTCCCCCAGGATGGTGGCCCCGCTCAAGCCGCGGGTTCCGGCCAAGAGCTCGCCCAGTCCCTTGACCACCACCTCCTGCTCGCCCAGCAGCCCGTCGACCACCAGGCCGATGGGCTGTCCCTGGTGCTCGACCAGCACCGCCACCAGGGGTTCCGTTGGGCGGGCAGGCCGGAAGCGGGGGTCGCCGAACTGGCGCAGCCAGAGCAGGGGGACCACCTGACCCCGCACCGTGGTGACCCAGCGGCCTTGCACGGAGCGGAGCTCGGCCGGTTCGACCCGTACGGCCTCGCCCACATCGGCCAGGGGCAGGGCGTAGAGGAACTCGTCGACCCGGACCAGCAGGGTGCGCAGGGTCGCCAGGGTCAGGGGCAGCACCAGGGTGAAGGCGGTGCCCTGGCCGAGGCGGCTCTCCACCTCCACCCGGCCCCCCGCCTGCTCCAGGCGCTGGCGCACCACGTCGAGGCCCACACCCCGGCCCGAGACGCCGGTGACCCGGGCGGCGGTGCTGAAACCGGGGAGGAACATGAGGTCGTACGCCTCCCGGTCGCTGAGGGCCGCCGCCCGGTCGGGGGTGAGCAGCCCCTTGTCCACCGCCGCCCGGCGCAGGCGCTGGGGATCCAGGCCCCGGCCGTCGTCCTCGACCCGGATCAGCACGTGGTGACCTTCCCGGGCCGCCACCAGCCGCACCCGGCCGGTGGGCGGCTTGCCGGCCCGCTGCCGCTCGGCGGGGGGCTCGATGCCGTGGTCCAGGGCGTTGCGCACCAGGTGGAGCAGCGGGTCCGCCACCACCTCATGGAGGGTGCGGTCGAGCTCGGTGTCCTCCCCGGCCAGCTCCAGCTCGACCGCCTTGCCCAGCATCAGGGCCAGGTCCCGGACCAGGCGGGGGAACCGCCGGAAGATCCGGGCCACGGGCAGCATCCGCGCCTGGAGGACGGCGTCCTGCAAGGCGCCGGTGATGCGGGCGATCTGGCCGTTGACGCGGAAGAGCTCGTCGGCCAGGTCGTGGACGGCGGGCCGCCGCCCCAGCTCCAGCCCCAATTGCCCCAGCCGGCCCCGTTCCACCACCAGCTCGCCCACCAGGTTGAGCAACCGGTCGAGCAAGGCCACGTCCACCCGGATGGTGCGGTCGTCGCTGGCGGGTGGGGCGGTCCGGCCAGCCCCTGGTGCGTTGGGGAGCGGCTCTCCCGCGGAAGGCAAGCGGCCGGGGACCGGGGCCGACGCCACGGCGGTGGAACCGGCGGCCGCGGGGGCACCGGCCAGAGCAGCCGCCTGCGATGGCGATCCGCCGGCGGGGACCCCCCCGCTGGCGGTGCCGGCCACGGGAGGTTCGGCTGCTCCCCGATCCCGCTGGGTGGAACCGGCCGCTGCCCCACCCGGAGGGGCCGGGGCGGCCGCCGGCACCGCACCGGCCGGTGCCGGGGCCGCCCCGGCCGGCCCGGCGGGCCCGGCCGGCTCCTGGCGAGGGCCCGCTGCCGGCCGTACCCGCACCGCGCGAACGTCGGGCACGGCGGCAGCGGCCTGCTCCAAGGCGGGGGCAGCGGCGCTGCCGTCCACCCACACCCGCACCGTGGGGCCGGACCAGGTGGCCTCCAGGCCCTCCCGGGAGGGCTCCGACGCCAGCACCGGGGCCCGTTCCTCCACGGCCAGGAGGACCTGTAGGGCCCGCACCGCGGGCATCAGGCAGCCCGGCTCCAGCTCCGCCTCGATGAGCCAGCAGGCGGGAGGATCGCCGGCGCCGGCGGCTGGGCTGGCTGCCGCCTCGGCCGCCGGCGCCCCCGCCGCCTCAGCCACCCCGGCCCCCGGCTCCTCCGCAGCCCCGTCCTGCGCCCCGGCCGGCCAACGGCCCACCGGGACGCCGCCGGGCCCGCTTGAAGCCAGGGTGGCCGCCAGGTCCTCGGGCAGGGGCGGCGGGGCCTCCCCCGCGGCGACGGCCGCCAGGGTGGCCCGCAGGTGATCGACCCCCGCCAGCATCCGGGAGATCTCGCCCGGGTTCGGGGCCCCGTCGCCGCGGCGCCAGGCGTCCAGCCGGTTCTCCATGGCATGGGTCAGGGCGGCCATGGCGTCCAGGCCCACGGTGGCCGCCGAACCCTTCAGGGTGTGGGCGGCCCGGAAGACGGCGTGCACCGTGTCCGGCCCCGCCCGGCCGGCCTCCAGCTCCAGCAGGCCGGCCTCCAGCTGGTCCAGGAGCTCGCCGCCTTCGGCCAAAAAGAGCTGGCGCTCCTCCTCGCTCAACTCCAGCCAGGGATCGGGGCTCACGGGGTCCTCCCTCCGTGCGGGGCCGGCCCGGGTTCGGCCGCGGCAACGTCATCGCCCGCGGGCCCGGCCGAGACGGCCCCGGCGGTCTCAGGGGCCCCGGCGGCGGCCGCCGTCTCCCCCGGTGACTGCACCCCCCCTGGGTCCCCGGGTCCCTCCGGCTCCGCCGCCGCGGCCGCTCCCGGGATCGCCTGGACGGCCTGCCACTCGGCCGGCGCCAGAACCTGCTGGGGCTGCAGGACCAGGATCAGCCGGTCGCCGTGGCGGGCGATCCCCTCGATGAAGCTGGCGTCCACGGCCAGGACCTCCGCCGGTGGCTCGATGGTGCCGCCCGGCAGGCGAATGACCTCGGAGACGGCGTCCACCACCAGCCCCACCACCGTGGCGCCCAGCTCCACCACCACGATGCGGGTGCTGCGCTCCCGTTCCCCCTGGGC
>DATCLH010000366.1:0-1698 GCA_036564035.1 Thermaerobacter sp. | reverse complement strand
CCTGGGGATCGATTCGGCCCACGCCGAGGGGGCCTTCGAGGCCCTGGTGGCGGTGGGGCAGCAGGTGGAGGCGGGCCAGCCCCTGATCCGGATCGACCTGGAGCGCCTCAAGGCAGGAGCCCGCTCCCCTCTCTCGCCGGTCCTGGTCACCAACCTGGACGAGCTGGGGGGCCGGGTTGCGCCCGTGGCCCAGGGCACCGCGCTGGCGGGGAAGAGCGTGCTGTTCCGGGTGGTATGGGCCGCCGGGCCTGCCTGAGGACCGGCGAGCGGCCCATGCCGGGCGGCGAAATCCCAGGAGGTCGAACCGTGAACGTCCCGTTCCATCCCGCCGAGCCTGCCGGGGAGAACCTATCCCCACCCTCTGGATCCCCGCAGCCGCGTGCCGCGGGGGCACCGCAAGAGATCGTGCAGGCTGCCGCCGTACAGGCTGCCGTGCCGCCGGCGCCGGAGGGCCGGCCCGCAGGGCGGCTGCTGGAGTTGGTACCGGCCGAGCTGGTGCGCCTGCGGGGCACGGCCCTGCGGCAGGCCATCGCCGCCAGCGAGGGCCGGGTGCTGGCCGCCGAGGTGGTGGCCGTGGCCGCGCCCCTGGTGGACGGCGTGACCAACGGTGAGCTGGCCGCCGCCTTCGGTGCGGACCTGTTGCTGGTCAACGTCTACGACGTACGGGCGCCCCGGATCGCCGGCCTGCCGGGGTGGGACGAACCGGCCGGGGCGGCCCCCGCCTGGGCCGCCCCGGGTCCGGCGGCGGTTGCCGGCGAGCCCGCCACCTTGCCGGCTGCCCCCCCGGCCTTGACCGGGCGCGCCCAGGCGGCAGCCGGGGCCCCGGCCGTCGCGCCCGGCACCATGCCAGCCGGGGTGGCGACCACCGCGCCCGGTCATGCTCCGGCCTCTGCCGCGTCTACCGAGACCGGTCGTGGTGCCGCCATGCCGGCCGCCTCCGCACCCGCCGCACCCGCGGGTCAACCCGCGGCCCCTGCCCTCGCCGGGCAGGCGGTGCCGGGTGCCGGGGCGCTCGACCTCGCACGCCCCTTGGCCGCCCTGGCCCTGCTGGCCGGCCGGGTGGTGGGGATCAACCTGGAGCCCAGCGACCGGGTGCCGCCGGGGCGGCGGGCCACCCCGGAGAATGCCCTGCGGGCGGTGGAGCAAGGGGCCCAGTGGATCCTGTTGACCGGCAACCCCCAGACGGGGGTCAGCCCGGAAGGCATCCTCCGGGCGGCGGAGGCCATCCGCCGGATTCTTCCGCCCGAGCGGCTGCTGCTGGCCGCCGGCCGCATGCACGGCGCCGGCCGCTGGTTCGGGCAGGAACCCTTTCTGGACGAGGGTGACGTCAAGGACCTGGTGGCGGCCGGGGTCGACCTGGTGGCCCTGCCCGCGCCGGCCACCGTGCCGGGAGTCACCCTGGACCAGGCGCGCCGCTGGGTGGAGGCGGTCCACGCCGCCGGCGCCCTGGCCATGAGCACCGTGGGCACTTCCCAGGAGGGGGCCGGCGAGGAGACCGTGCGGCAGATCGCCCTGATGGCCAAGGCGGCGGGGTTCGACGTGCATCATCTGGGGGATGCGGGCTACCACGGCATCGCCCTGCCGGAGAACATCATGGCCTACGGCATCGCCATCCGCGGCCGGCGGCACACCTACCGGCGCATGGCCCTATCGCCCTGGCGGCGGTAATTGCAGAACCGCCAGCGCCCGGTCCAGGAA
>DATCLH010000365.1:0-7435 GCA_036564035.1 Thermaerobacter sp. | reverse complement strand
CCCTCGACGTCCCCCGCTGGGTCCTCAAGGAGGTGCGTCGCCGCAGGAAGGGCGAGCCCGGTTAGCGAACCCGGCTCGCAAACCCCGGGCAGCAACAACGCCCGATGGGGTCTGTCGTGGAGCAACGTTCCCATCCTGTGCCCCGGCGGCTGTTCGGCCAGGCGAACGGAGGGCGGCCCATGTTCCGGCATCGTCGACACTCGGTCGCCTCTCAAAACATCCGGATCGGGATCGGAATCCTGGTCCTGCTTCTGCTTACGAGTTGCACAGCAGGAAGCGGGGGCGACTCGAACGAGGGCGACGATCGACCGGCAGGTGAGGGTCGTCAGGGGCAGCTACAGCCGTTGCCCCTGACGCCCTTGGACGTCGACTTCGTGGATCCGGACACGGGTTTTGTCCTCGACGAGGACGGCCGGCTGGCCAGGACGGAAGACGGCGGGACGTCCTGGCACGTGATCCACGAATTCGATGAGCCGATCACCCGCATCGATTTCGTCTCCGCGAGCGTGGGCTGGGCAATGGCCCGGGACGGCATCTGGTCGACGACCGATTCGGGAGCGTCGTGGACCAAGGTCCACACGCCGTTCTCGCCGGGATTCGTCGACCTGGTTGATGAGGGCGTCGCCTGGGCGACCGACGACCGGTTCCGGTTGTACCTCACGACCGACGGAGGCAACCGTTGGGAGCCGAAGACCAACCCGTGCCTTTCGGTCGAGAATCCGGCAGCTTGGGCGGCCTCCTTCATCAGTTCCAATGACGGCTGGTTCATTTGTGGGAGCGATGAAGGAATGGGTGGCGAGACCAAGGTGCTGCGGAGAACGGCGGACGCCGCCGGCACGTGGGAAGAGACCGCGGCGGTCCAGCGCGATGGCGAGGAGGTGCCGGGCGGCCTCCCCGCGGGTGGCTACGTGGGCGACCTGTTCTTCCTTGACCCGAAGACGGGCTGGTTTGGAACCACCCGGTATGGCGAAGTATGGCATACGCAGGACGGCGGGAAGTCCTGGCAAAAGGTAAGCCAGGGGCCGTCCGGCGTGCGGGCCTTCACCGGGCTGGACTTCGTCACCCCGGAACTCGGCTGGAGCCTCCTCTTCGTCCAGGGCGACGACGGCTGGCGCCTGGCCCGGACGCGGGACGGCGGCGCCAACTGGGAAATCATCGACGTCGTGGTCCCGGGGCCGGCCGGGACGAGCCCATCCTCGGCCGAAACCACCGGGCCATAGCCCCGGGGAGACCCCTGGACCGTGCCCGACCCCTGCGCCGTGCGTGACCCCTCGTGACCCCTATACCGGGTGCGGCCCCTGCACCGTGGGTGAAGCCGGCAACTGCGGGCCCCCGGGACCGGCCGGCCCGCCGGCAGGGGCCGCTCCCACCCGTGACGCAAACCACCACCGACCTCGCGAATATCCTTTGCCGAAACGAGCCTGCCGGCGGAAGACCGGCACGGGGGCGGCCCCGAGCCGGCGGGCTCCTGGGGGATGCCCGTTCCTCCCACCATCGCACCCGTTTCCTTAACGACCGTTCGGTGGAACCGGCCCCGGGCCCGCAAGCCGGGCCGCGGGCAAACCGGCGGCAGCGCAGCACGGGACGGCGGCGGCGTCGCGGCAGCCCGGACCACAGCATGGCAGAGCGCTCCGGGTCGCAGCCCGGCGGCCCATCCGCCGCCACCGCACCCGTACCCGGCCCCGCCGGTACCCGCCGCGGCTCCTCGGCACGCCGCCCCGAAAGCGAGGGGGGTTCCCATGGCCATGGCCACCCTGCCCCCGCGGCAGGCGGCCACCCCGGCCGGCCGGCGGGTCGACCTGTCGGCCGCCTGGTGGACGTCGCCCCGGTGGGCGGAAGAGAAGCGGCGCATCAAGGCGGAGCTGGCCGCGCTGGAAGCCGGCATCACGCCCCGCAAGCGCTTGCGGGCCGTCGTCCGCACCCTGGCCCGCCACGGCCTGCTCCACCTGCTCAAGGACCGGCGGGCGGTCCGCACGCTGGGCGGCCCCTCCGGGACGCCGGGTCCCCACGACGAGCGCCTGCGCCAGATCGGCCGGCGGGTGCGGCTGGCCTTTCAGGAGCTGGGGCCGACCTTCATCAAGCTGGGGCAGGTGCTGGTGACCCGCCAGGAACTGCTACCCGAGCCCATCACCATGGAGCTGGCCCAGCTCTTGGACCAGGTCCCGCCCATGCCCTTCCCCTACATGGCGGTGGTGCTGGACGACGAGCTGCCCGAGGGGCTGCAGACCTTCGCCTGGATCGACCCGGACCCCATCGGCTCGGCCTCCCTGGCCCAGGTCTACCGCGCCCAGCTCCGGGACGGCCGCCTCTGCGCGGTCAAGGTGGTCCGCCCCCTGGTCGACAAGCTGTTCCAGACGGACATCGCCAACATCGCCAAGCTGGCCAAGCGGCTGCAGAAGCTGCTGCCGCCCCCCATGGCGGCCTCCTCCGACCTGCCCGGCGTGATCCGCGACTACTACAGCAGCGTGCAGAGCGAGATCGACATGCGGATCGAGGCCCGCAACACCAACGAAGGGCGCGAGCTGGTGGAGGAGTTCGCCACGGTGGCGGTGCCCGAGGTCTACCTGGCGACCCGCCGCGTCCTGATCACCGAGTACATCGACGGGTGGAACATCAAGGACTTCCCCGTCGACTTCTTCACCTTCGAAGAGCGCTTCGAGCGGATGATCGACCTGGCCCACCTCTACATCAAGGAGTTCCTCAACGGTCGCTACCACGCCGACCCCCACGGGTCGAACCTGATGGTCTGCCGGCATTCGAAGAAGATCTACGTCATCGACTGGGGTATGGTGGGCCGGATGGACGCCCTGCACACCGAGGCCATCTTCCGCCACCTGCTCCACATCCGGTTGAACCAGGCGGAGGACGCCGCCGAAGTGATGCTGGACGTGTTCGAACCCACGGCCTACACCGACGTGGGGCGGCTCAAGGACCAGCTGCGTTCCCTCTACATCCAGTACGTCGACACCGAGCAGGCCGGCAGCCACAACTGGGGTCACCTGCTGGTGGAAGAGATCCGCATCGCCATGGAGAACCATTGCCGCATCCCGACCGGCCTCTCCCTCTGGGCCAAGGGCTGGTCGGCGGCGGAGGGCACGGCCCGCTGGCTCTGCCCGGAGATCACCTACCACACGGTGGTCGAGTCGGCGGACGTCCAGATCCTGCGCCGGCTGCTGACCCGGCGCTTCAACTACCGGGCCAACGCCGCCTGGATCGCCGAGGCGTCGGAGCTGGTCGCCACCTTGCCGCGGCGCCTCAACAAGATCCTGGAGCGGGCGGCCTGGAACGACTTCAAGCTGCCGGTGGAAGGGAGGCTGAACGAGCACACCACCCGGACCCTCAACCGCATGGTGAACCGGGCCACCCTGGGCCTGCTGTCGGGCACGTTCTTCCTGGGCGCGGCCCTGCTGGCTGCCCAGGGCGGGGCCGCCCTGAACCAGATCCCGGGCCTGGCGGCGGTGACCACCGCGGCCCTGTGGGGGTCCCTGGGCGTCGGCATCTACACCGTCTGGCGGGTGTTGCGGTCGAACAAGGCCTAACCCAAGGCGAGCGGGAGGGGTGAAACCGCATGTCCACGCATCCTGCCACCGCCCAACCGGCGGGAGGAACCGGCGGCGCCGGTGCGGTGGGCGCCGGCCCCGGCGGGTCGCCGGGAGCCGTGCCCGCGGCCCGGCCCGGCGGCTTCCGGGCCTGGAAGGCAAGCCGGCCCTTCTGGGGGGCCACCATCAGCCTGATCGCGGGCTTCCTGATCCTGTGGATGCCCCTCAACCTGTTTCCCTTTGCCTTCCTGCCCGACACGCTGATCTTCCTGGGGTACCTGTTCTCGGGCCTGGTCATCGCCACGGCCATCGCGGGATACCTGCTGCCCGCGGCGTCGACCTACCTGGGCATCCTGGTCATCCTGTTCTCCATCGTCTCGATCTTCGGCGCCCTGGGCGGGCTGTTCGTCGGGGCGATCCTGGGGATCCTCGGCGGGTCGCTGATGGTCGCCTGGCAACCGGCGCCCCTGACCCCGGCGATGTTGAACGGCCAGGCCCACGGCACCGGAGGAACCGGCCCCGGGACGGGGGCCGCCGGGCCGGCTTCGTCCGCCGCCGCCCGCCGCCGGCGGGGCCGGCGCCATCCGGCCGCCCCGGCCGCCGAGGCCAGCTTCCACGCCACGGAGCTGGTCTCCGAGGAGGAGATCCGGCAGCGGCCCTGGCTGCGGTACTACCCCGCGGGGGTCCGGCCCCACCTCAACTACCCGGACATCCCCCTCCACCGCCTGCTGGAGCGGGCGGCGGAGATGCGGCCCCGGCACCCGGTGATCCACTTCTTCGGCCGGACCATGCGCTACGGGGAGCTCAACCAGCTGGCCAACCGCTTCGCCCGGGTCCTGGCCAACCTGGGGATCCGGCCGGGGGACCGGGTCGCCCTGATGATGCCCAACTGCCCCCAGTTCGTCATCGCCTACTACGGTGCGCTGAAGGCGGGGGCCGTGGTCGTCAACTGCAACCCCCTCTACAGCCCCCGGGAGCTGGAGTTCCAGCTCAACGACAGCGGCGCCCGGGTCATCGTCGCCCTGGACCTGATGTACCCCACGGTGCGGCAGGTGGTCCATGCCACGCCCGTCGAGCGGGTGCTGGTCACCCGGATCAACGAGTTCATGTCGCCCCTGCTGCGGCGGCTCTATCCCCTCAAGGCGAAGCGGGACGGCAGCTGGGTCACCATCGGCCGGGAGGAAGGTGTCCTCTGGTTCACCCGCCTCCTCAAGGAGGCACCGGCGGTGCCCCCGCCCGTGCAGGTGGGCCCCGAAGACCTGGCGCTGCTCCAGTACACCGGCGGCACCACCGGCACGGCCAAGGGCGCCATGCTGACCCACCGCAACCTGGTGGCCAACGTGCTGCAGACGGCGGAGTGGACCCTGCGGGGCCGCTGGGATGAGGCCCACCAGCAGGTGATCCTGGGCGTCATGCCCTTCTTCCACTCGTACGGCATGACCACGGTGATGAACCTGGCCATCGCCCTGCAGTGCACCATGGTTCCCCTGCCCCGGTTCGAGGCGGAGATGGTGATCAAGGCCATCGCCAAGTACCGGCCCACCATGGTGCCGGGCGTGCCCACCATGTACGTGGCGCTGATGAACCATCCCAAGTTCCACAAGATCGACGTCTCGTCCATCGAGGCCTGCGTCAGCGGCGCCGCGCCCCTGCCCCTGGAGGTCCAGGAGCGGTTCGAGGCCAGCACCGGCGGCCAGCTGGTCGAGGGGTACGGGCTAACCGAGGCGTCGCCGGTCACCCACGCCAACCCGCCCGATGCCAACAAGCGCAACGGGACCATCGGGCTGCCGGTGCCCGACACCGAGGCCCGCATCGTCGACATCGAGACGGGGACGCAGGTGCTGGGCCCCGGCGAGGTGGGTGAGCTGATCATCCGCGGTCCCCAGGTGATGAAGGGCTACTGGAACCGCCCGGAGGAGACGGCCCGCACCCTGCGGGACGGCTGGCTCTACACCGGCGACATCGCCACCATGGATGAGGACGGCTTCTTCCGGATCGTCGACCGGAAGAAGGAGATGATCATCAGCGGCGGCTACAACGTCTACCCCCGTGAGGTGGAAGAGGTCCTCTACGAGCACCCCAAGGTGCTGGAAGCGGCCGTCATCGGCGCACCCGACCCCTACCGGGGGGAGATGGTCAAGGCCTTCGTCGTCCTCAAGCCCGGGCAGACGGCGACGGAGCAGGAGATCATCGAGTTCTGCCGCCAGCGCCTGGCCAAGTACAAGGTCCCCCGGGCCGTGGAGTTCCGCAGCGAGCTGCCCAAGACGTTGATCGGCAAGGTGCTGCGCCGGGCCCTGCTGGAAGAGGAGCGCAAGAAGCAGGCGGCGGGGGCGACGGCGGCTCCGGCCGGCGCCTCCCGGGCCCCCGGCGGAGGGGCTACGGCGGCGGCCGAGCCGGAGGACGCCCCGGAGGCGGAGCCGGCCGGCGAAGCGGTCAGAGCGGCCGGGGCGGCCGGGGTGGCCGGGGCGACCGGGAACCCCAAGGGCGCCACGGGGGCCGGGACGGCCGGCTCGTCCCGGGCATCCGGCGCGGACGAACCGGCCGGCGGAACCGGCGGTGGGGCCCCTTCCGGCCTGCAGCCGCCGGCTCTGGAGCCGGCGGCCGGGCCCCATGGGGGTGAGACGGCCGGGCGTGCCGGCGCCGCCCCCCGGGCCGGCGACCCGCCGGCCCGGGTCGTCACGCCCCAGGAGCTCTGGCAGACCGGGGGCCCCGGCCGCGATGGCGAGGACGGCGGCGAAGGCGATTGGCGCAAGTGGTTCCGCTAGCGACGGTCGCCGCCCGGCACCGGGCAGGGCCGGCCGGGCCGGCCGGGAGGTGAGATCATGCGGTCCAGCAACGGGGCAAGCAACGGCCGCCGCATGACCATGGAGGAACGGATCCAGGCCTTCTTCCGCCAGAGCGGCGGCCCCAACAACCCCCAGATCCCCAAGCTGGTCGAGAAGCACCTGCTCTACGGGAAGGACCACGGCATCCCGGGCTACCGGGAGACCTTCGCCGACGCCTTCATCGACGCCGTGGTGGGCGATCCGTCGTTGCTCCTGATCTACGAGCGGGTCCAGCGCTGGCGCTCTCAGCGGCAGCGGGAGCGCCAGCAGGCCACCGCCACGGGGACCGACCCCGAGCTCTTGCGGCGGCTCGAGCGGCTGGAGCGAGAGGTGGCCCGGTTGCGGGAAGCCGTGGAACGGCTTGGTTAGCCCCGCCGGGGGCCCGTAAAAGGGGCAGGGTCGACGGGCCAGAGCCGCGCCGGCTTGAGCCGGTGCGGCCCTGGCGGGTGCCCCGGCCGCTGGGGGAGGGTCGGGGCCTGGGAGGGTGGACCGGGTCATCTCGCGTCACGGGGAGGGATCGCAGGATGCGATCCGCACGAGAGCTGGCCGCTGCGGCCGGCCCGCAGGACGGTGGTGGGCAGGCGGGTGGGGGCCGGTTCGTCCGGTTCGTCCCGGCACGGGCTGTGGTGGCCGCGAAGCGCTCCGAGGGGGAGGGCATGCCGGCCGGCCACGGCACCGCCACCCAGGGTGGCCCCGGGTCCCCCGGGGCGATCGGGCGCCGGCGCGCCTTGGGTTGCTGGGCTTTGGCCCGTGCTGGCTCGGGGGGCGACCCCAGCGGCCGGACCCCGCTCCCGGCTCGGGCCGGCCGCCGTCGCCGGGCCGGGACCGCCGTCGCCCTGCTGGCCTGGCTGGCCTCCGTGCTGGCCCCTGCCGGCCCGGTCCTCCCGGCGGCGAGGAACCTGGCGACCCTGACGGCACCGGCGGCCGCCCTGGGCCTGGCGGCCGCGGCCACCCTCCTTCCCCGGCCCCAGCCGGCGGAAGCCGCGCCCACCGGGTATGTGCGGATGAGCGACGGCGTGCTCATCGCCGTCAACGTGCGGATGCCCGACCGCTACGTGCCCGGGCGCAAGT
>DATCLH010000364.1:0-3443 GCA_036564035.1 Thermaerobacter sp. | reverse complement strand
CACCCGGACCGTTCCCGCCGACGGGGCGAGGACTCCGGAGATCACGTTGAACAAGGTGGTCTTGCCCGCTCCGTTCGGGCCGATGATGGCGTAGACGCTGCCCTGGGCAACGGAGAGCCCCACATCCTGGAGGGCGATGAGACCCCCGAACCGGCGGCTCAGCCCCTGGATCTCCAGAATGGGGTTTGCCGGGGCCGGGCCACCCGCCGCCCGGCCGCTGGCCCCGGGGGGTTCGCCCAGGGTTGGCGGGCTCGTTCCAGACAGGGTCACGGGCGGCCCCACCGGCACCGGGCCCGAGCCCGTCCCACCGCCAGGTGCCACGGATGCCTCCCCGGTGCCGGGGGCCGGTGTCAACCCGGCAGCCGCAAGGGCAGGGCTTGAACCCGGCACCGTGCCGGTTCCCCCGGCGGGCCACCGCCGCCGCACCCAACCGCTGGCAGCCGGCCATAACCCGCCCGGGGCAAAGATCATCACCACCGACAGGATCAGCCCGTAGACGATGACCTCATACTCGGCACCGGCTCCCCCTGCCAGGGAGGAGATGGTCTTGCGCAACTGCTCGCGCAAGAGCACGGTGACCGCCGTGCCGAAGATCGCCCCCGGCAAGGACGCCAGGCCGCCGAGAACCGCCATCACCAGAAGCTCCACCGAGAAGTGGAAGCTGAAGGGGGAGGGGCTGAGGTACCCCACCCAATGGGCGTAGAGGGTCCCGGAGGCGGCCGCCAGGACGGCGCTCCAGACGAAGACCCGGGCCTTGTAAGCCGCGGCGTCGATGCCAAGGGTCTCCGCCGCCGTCTCGCTGGCGGCGATGGCTTGCAGGGCCCGGCCCACCCGGGACCGCACCAGCAGGCCCGACGTCACGACGCTGGCCACTGCCAGCAGGGTGGCCAGGTAGTAGAAGCCCCGATCGCCCCGGATGACCAGCCCGCCCAGGGCGAGGGGCGGGATGCCCGTCAGACCGCTGGGGCCACCCGTCCAGTTGTAGAGCTCACGAATCAACACTTCGACAATGATGTTGAGGCCAAGGGTGGCGACCACCAGGTAGTGGCCGCGAAGAACCAGGATCGGACGGCCGACGGCGTAGGCGATGAGCCCCGTCAGGACGACGGCGGCGGGCATGCTGAGCCAGGGGCTCCAGCCGTACCGGGTTGCCAGGATGGCCGAAAGGTAGGCCCCCAGCCCGTAGAAGGCGGCTTGTCCCAAGGAGACCTGGCCGGTGAAGCCGGCCAGCACCGAAAGCCCCACGACGATCGGCACGTACAGGGCGATCAGGACGAACACGGACAGGGAGAGCACCCCGGCGACCAGCCACGGGAGGAGCGCCCAGAGCAACAGGCCCCCTGCGGCGGCCAGGGCGGCAGTCCGGAACCCGCTCATTCCTGGGCCGCCTCCTCCGCGGCCAGGACGCCGTGCCGCAAGACGGGAATCGCCCGGGCAACCAGAACGGCCACCAGCAACAGGAAGGCGACGGCGTCCCTGTAACCCGATGGCAACAGGCCGGCCACCAGGGATTCAGCCACCCCCAGGGCGAGGCAGCCGGCCACCACCTTGGGATAGTCCCGCATGCCGCCCAGCACCGCGCCGACAAAGCCTTTGAGACCCAGCATCAACCCCATGTCGTAATCGGCCAAGGTCTGGGGGGCGATCAGGATGCCGCCCGCCGCGGCCAAAAGGGCGCTGAGGACGAAGGCCTGGCGCCCCATGGCCAGCACCGGGATGCCCATCAACCGGGCCCCCACCGGGTTGATGGCGCTGGCGACCAAGGCCTTGCCCCGCAAGGTGCGGGTAAAGCCCAACCACAACGCCGCCATCAAGGCCAGGGCCGCCCCGATGATCCAGAGCCCCTGACGGGTCAGCACCGCCGTCCCCACCGTCAGGGGCGGCCCGCCGGAGAAAGGCGGCAGCCGGTACGCCTCCGTGCCCCAGACCACGAGCCCCAAACCCTTGAGGACCAGGTGGAGGGCAATGGAGAGGATCAGCAGGGACAGGACCGGGGCCTGCCGGGCCAGGAGCGGGCGCATGGCGAGATCGTACACCCCCCACCCCACGGCGGTTCCGGCCGCCAGCCCGGCCAGCACGGCCAGCCCGAGGGGCACCCCGGCCCCGGTCAGGCTCGCCGCGGTCAAGGTCCCGATCATGGCAAACTCGCCGATGGCCACGTTGACGATGCGGGTGGTGGTATACGTCACCACCAGCCCCAGCCCTAACAAGGCGTAGATCATCCCCACCATGACGCCGGAAAGCACCAGCTGGGGAATCTGCGCCGCCACATCGCCCGGCACCCCCCACACCCCCTTGGCCACCTCAAGGCCCCTGCCACCCCCCGGGGCCGGAACCCTTCCTCCCTCACGTCACCGTCTGCGGCCGCTCCGAGAGCCGGGCCGGTTCCACCGGCACCGGCCGGCCGTCCAGGTCCAGCACGCGGCTCGACTCCTCGAACCAGCTGGCGGGGGCCGCGTGGCCCCAGAACGTCCCCCGCCGCGGGTCGTTGACGCTCCAGCGGATGGGCTCAAAGTCGGGATCGCCGGTGTAGTAGTCCGAGGTATAAAGCTCGATCCGGTGGCCGTCGGGATCGCGCAGGTAGACGAAGAAGGCGTTGCTCAGCCCGTGCCGCCCGGGTCCCCGCTCGATGGCCCCCGCCCGGCCGGCCGCGGCCAGGATGTCGCAAGCCCGCAGCACGCTCTGGGTGTCGCTGACCCAGAACCCCAGGTGGTGGAGGCGCGGCCCGTCGCCGTTCATCAGGGCCACGTCGTGGACATTGGGCTTGCGATACATCCAGGCGGCCCAGAGCTTCTCCCCCGGCCCCGGCGGGTCGGTGGCGGTGTACTCGGAGCAGCGGAAGCCCAGGGCCCGGTAGTGGTCGAAGGCCGCCTGCACGTCGGGGACGTGCAGGTTGAAGTGGTCCAGCCGCAGGACGTGGGCGCCCCGGTACCGGTCGAACCGTTGCAACAGCCGCTCCGCCCGCTCCATCCGGCAGAAGAACTCCACGGGAAAGCCCAGGGGGTCCTGGACCCGCAGGGCGCGGCCCTGGCCGGGTTCCTCCCCGGCCTCGACCCAGCGCACGGGGCAGCCCCGTTCCTGGAAGAACGCGGCCAGGCGGTCCAGGTCGCCTTCGGCGGCGACCCGGTAGGCCAGGTGGGCGGCGGCCGGGGTCCCCGGGTCCGGCCCGAACCGGCTGCGGTCCGCGCCGGGCGACCCCGGGCCAGAGCCGGACCCGCCCGGGGCCGGATCCCGCGGGCTGGTGCCGGCCGCCGGCCCCTGCGCTCCCGGCACCTCCCGCACGGCCGCCGGCGGCCCCGCGGGGCCTCGAGCCCGCTCCCCCCAAGCCGCGCCCGTACGGACCGCCGCCGCCCCCTGCCCCGGCCTCGCCCCCAGACCGCCGGGCTGCTGCCGCAGGACCAGGCTGTGGTGCACCTGCTCCTCGTAGCCCCGCAGGTAGAGGG
>DATCLH010000363.1:0-1522 GCA_036564035.1 Thermaerobacter sp. | reverse complement strand
CAGCGCCCGGGCGCGCCGGGTGCGGCTGGTCCTCTCGCCGGCCGACGGCCTGGTGGTCGTGGTGCCGCGGGGCTATGCCCTCCACCGGGTGCCCCAGGTGGTCGCCCAGCACGCGGGGTGGATCCAGCGGGCCCGGCGCCGCCTGGAGGAAGAGGCGCGCCGGGCCGGCGGCAGCGGCAACGCCCCATCGGAGCCGGCGCCCGGTCTACCGGCCGCCCCGCCGAGCCCGCCGGCCTGGGTATGGTTGCGGGCCCTGGGCGAGGTGTGGCTCGTGGGGGGCGCGCCCGGCCCGGAGCCGGCCGTGCCGTCCCGCCGGCCCCCGGCGGCCGGGCCGGCCGCGGGCGGGCCGGTGACGCCCCCCTCACCGCCCGCGGCGCCGACGCCCCCCGCCGGGGCGGGGACCCCCGGGTTCTGGCCGGCCGGCCCGGCCGCCGCGGCCCTCCCCCAAGAGGTACCGGTGGCGGGCCGGATCACGCTGCCCGCCGGTGCCCTGGAACGGGGACCGGCCGCCTGGGCCCCGCCCCTGCGGGCCTGGCTGGCGCGGCGGGCCCGGGCCACCCTGCTGCCCTGGCTTGAGGCCCTGGCCCGGGAGCGGGGCTTCCGGCTGGCCGGTTCGTCCGTCGGGTGTCCCAAGACCCGGTGGGGCAGCTGCTCGGCGACCCGCCACATCCGGCTCAGCCTGAAGCTCCTGTTCCTGCCGCCGGAGCTGGTCGAGCACGTGCTGATCCACGAGCTGTGCCACACGGTCCACCTGCACCACGGGCCGGCCTTCTGGGCGCTGGTGGCCCGCCACGATCCCCGGGCGGCGGAGAACCGCCGCCACCTGCGGGCGGCGTGGAGCTACGTGCCGGCCTGGTTGCGGCCCGCCCGGTCCATCGGGCCCTCGGTGGCCGACGGCGAGGTGCCCCTCCCCTAGCAGCCCGTGTAGTAATGCCATTGGCTCCCAAAGCCGCTGGTCTTTGAAAACGTCAGACGACCGCGCCCCGGCAGGGGAGGGGTCGGCACCCCTTCCTGAGGAGGTGGCGATCGCCTCCATCCGGCGGGCAAGCGTGTGGTGGCGCCAGAGCTTTACCAGAAAGATAAGTTGCTGGAGTTGGCGCCATTCCGTCTGACGGATCTTCTCCGGCGGTATGAAGGCCTCAATACGCCCCTCCTCCAGAACCTGGAGGTTGGCGTCGTGGGAATAACCGGCGTCGGCGGAAAGCTCCCTGGGGTGGTACCCGGTGTTCGCTTCGACATGTTGCAGCTGGCCCAGGAGATGGGGCGCCTGGGTGGCCTGGTTGGTGAGGCCGGCCTCCACGATCACGTACCTTTCCGCGTGCGCGGCCAGTTTGGCGTTGAAATCCTGGATGCAGGCCTGGGGCCTGGCAGTCTTCGTAACGCAAACCTTAACATCCCGCATCGTTTCTCCCAAAAAATACGGGTTGGACGCGTCTTCTTCCATCGATGTGCGGCTTTTCTGACCTCAGTCATTGCATCTTTGAACCGATGGGCGCCCTCGCTCGTCCTAATAGCAGTCCGA
>DATCLH010000362.1:0-1706 GCA_036564035.1 Thermaerobacter sp. | reverse complement strand
CCCGTCCCGGCCTCGGCCCAGGGAACCACCGCCCCCACGGCCAGGAACTTGGACTGGACGCCGATCCCCCAGACCTGGGCCCCGGGGTCGGCCGCCACGATGGAGAAGGTGGCCACCCACGGCGTTCCACCCGGCGTGCGCGGGCTCCGGCCTGCCTTGCTCCGGTCGTGGTCGACCAGCACCAGGATGTCACCCGCGGCACCGGCCCCGGAGCGACCGGTCCAGCGACCGGCCCCGGTCCTTCCCATGCCGTCCTGCATCGCCATCCCCCCTCGTGGGGCGACGCCATCGCCCCGCGCCCGGACGGATCCCCTGACGCCGGGCGTCGGGTGCGCCGGCGTCGCCCGTGGTTGCCCCCGGCCCCCGCTACCTTAGGGGACAGGAGCCCGAGACGGGCCACGGGGCCCGCCGCCCCGATGGCCGCCGGCCCGATCTCAGTCGGCGGGCATGATGTAGCGCAGGCCCCACGGCTCCCACTGCCGGGCAAAGGCCTCGGCCCGGGCGTAGCCGACCGTGCGGCCGGTTTGCACCCAGTAGCCGTCTTCCCGGGACGGGTGGGGCGCCACGTACATCCGGTACCCGGTCACCCGGGTGAAGTAGGCCGCGGCCTTGGCCGCCTCGGCCCGGGTGCGGTAGTACCCGCCGCCGATGTGGTATCCGGCATGGCGCACGTAATACACGATCCGCCGCACCAGTTCCTGCCCGCTCAGCCCGCGCTCGCCGCCGTTGATCCGTGGGATCTCCAGGTCCGGCGTGCCGCGGGACACCAGCCCGGGGCGGGTAGTAAAGCCAAAGTCGATCCCCTTGTCCCGCAAGGACTGGAGGAAGGCCCGACCATAGGCACCGAAGGGATAGGCCATCATGTCCGGGCGTTCGCCAAGGAGTCGGCGGTGGACCTGCCCGGCGCGATCGGCGTCAGCGAGCAGCTGGTCCAGGGGCAGCACCCGGGCCGCCGCCTTCTCCCCCAACTGCCGGTGCAGGTCCCAGGAGTGGGACCCCACCGCAATGCCGTACCCGGGCAGGCTCTTCACCTGCTCCGCCGACATGTGGCTCGGCGAGCGGTCGATCCGGCCGTAGATGACGAAGGCCACCGCCGGCACCCGGTGCCGTTGGAGGATGGGCGCCGCCACCGTCGCCACCTCCGGCCAGCCATCGTCGATGGTGAGCAACACGGCATTGGGAGGGATCCGCCCTCCGCCCTGCTTCCATGCCCGGAACTGGGCCGCCGAGATGAAGTTGAACCCGGCCGCCTTCAACGACCGCAGGTGGTCTTCGAACTGGGCCCGCGTCACCGTGATCGGGCCGTCTGGCCGGTCGAAGGTGTGGTACGTCAGGACGGCGACCCAATCGCGGTAATAGACGTGCCCCGGTTGGGATCCCGCGATCGCCGACCACAACCCAATGGCCGCCAGGCTGCATCCAAGGGCGAGGACCACGAAAAGGGAACGATACCGCCGCATCAACGGACTTCCACCCCACCAGCTGCAACTCCACCCGCCGGCCCCTCTCGCCACGGCTGGCCGCGGTCTGCCCCGGGACCTGGACCGGGCCCCCGTTCCCGGCCCGTCCCATTGGCTTCCCGCCCCGCCTCCGATCTCCTGCCGCTTCGATCCAGCCACCGGTCATTCCCAGGCCCCACCGCAGGCGCCGGGGCCGTGCCGCAAGACAACCCACGCAAGGGTCTGAATCAAGGGCCGCCTCCGGCA
>DATCLH010000361.1:0-1794 GCA_036564035.1 Thermaerobacter sp. | reverse complement strand
CCCGCGCCGGCGGCCGGAGGCCCGCCCTCGCCCCGGCCGCCCGCAGCCGCCAGTGGGCCGCGACGATGCTGGCGTAGACCAGCAACAGGGCGAAGCCGCCGGCGCTGACCAGAAAGACGTAGACCTGGCGCGGCACCAGGTAGCCCAAACCGACCCCCGCCAGCATCACCGCGCCGGAGAACAGGATGCCGCGCCGCGGGACCGGGCTGCCCTCGACCAGCCAGGCCGGCCCCATGCCGTCCTCGGCCAGGGAGCGGACGACCCGCCCCAGGCTGAACATCACCGCCAGCATGGTGGAGAGGATCGCCGTCACCAGCACCCCGTTGACCACCCGGGCCGTCCCGGCCAGCCCGTGGGCCGCCAGGGCCGCCACCATGGGGCTGGCCGACACGCCGAGCCGCCGGGTGGGGATCAGGGGCAGGAGGACGCCGACGGCCAGCACGTAGAGGCCGGCCAGCACCAGGGCCGTCCGCCGCGCCGCCCGGACCACCGTCCGCCGCGGGTCCCGGGAGGAGGGCGCCGCCAGGCCGATGATCTCGGTGCCCGCGTAGGTGAACATCACCACCAGCATGGCTCCCAGCAGCCCCCGCCAGCCCGCCGCCTGCCACGGCTCCCGGGCCAGGGCGCCCAGCCCCACCGGCGCCCGTCCGGGCCAGAGCCCTGTGATCAGCGCCAGGGCGACCAGGATGAACCCGCAGACGGCCAGCAGCTTGACGCCGGCCAGGGCGCCCTCCAGGCGCGCCAGCTGGCGCGCCCCCAGCAGGTTGAGCCCGGTCACGGCCAGGACGATCAGGGTGGCCAGCACGGGCCCGGACATCCCCGGCAACCAGGTGCGGAGGAACACGGCCGCCGCCGTTGCCTCGCTGGACATGGCCAGGGTCAGGCCGGCCCAGTAGACCCAGCCCACGACGAACCCGGCCAGGGGGCCGAAGGCCTTTTGGGCGTAATGGCGGAAGGAGCCGGGGGCCGGGTCCTCCAGGGTCAGGTCCGCCAGGGCCATCAGGACCACGTAGACGATGGCGCCGCCGAGGGCGAAGCCCAGCAGGACGACGGGGCCGGCGCTGCGAATGGCGACCGCCGAGCCCAAAAAGAAGGCGCCGCCGATGGCGCTGCCCAGGGCCAGCATGGTCATCTGGCCGGCCGTCAAGCCGTCCCGTCGGGCCATGGCGATCCCTTCCCCCTTGGGGACCCCGGCGGGCACCCGCCCGCCCACCGGATCCCAGTGGCTGGTGCGCGGTAGGGTGGTGCGCGGTGGGATGCGGTCCCGGTCGCGGCCGGGCCGGTGGCTGCCCCGGTCCGCTGCTGCCGGGATCCGCGGCCCCCTCCCCCAGGCCTTCCCGGGGGCACCTTGCGGGTTTTAGCATGAAGCGGGGTCCGGGTCCTCATCCGGTGGCGGGATGCCCGGCGGGAGGCCGGGCGGGTCCGGCCGGCGGCCGGGGGCTTCGGCCGGGGACCTGGTGGCACGGCGCGATGGCACCGCGCGGCGGCCCGGACGCGGGGAACGGTGGCCCCACAGGGGCGCGGCGCGGGAGGACGGGGGCGGGACAAGATGTCGCCGGGATGGGGCCGAGGCGACAGCGGGGAGGGCGCTGCGATGGAGGACCCAGGGAACGGGCGGGCAGGGCCGCGCCGGCGGCTCGGAGATCCAGGGCGCGCCGGCAAAGCGCCGGACGGTGGGCAAGGCCACGGGGCGGCCGTCCCGGCTGCCGGTGGGGCCGGTGCCCGCCGCCCGGCGGGCGATGGGGCCGCCCCTGACGGCCGGGCGATGGCGGGCCGGTCCGAGGAACCGGCGAT
>DATCLH010000360.1:0-2188 GCA_036564035.1 Thermaerobacter sp. | reverse complement strand
CCGCTGGGTCAGGGCAGCCAGCTGCCGGTCCGTCAGGCGGGTCAGGCTGCCGGCCACCACCAGCCACGGGCCGCCGCCGGGGGCGGCGGCCGGCGGGCCTTGCGGTTCACGCTCCGCGGCCGTGACGGGCGTCGCCTCCGGTGCTGCCGGTACCGGTGTGCCGGTGGGGTGGCCGGTCATGGGCCGCGGGGCCGGTTCCACCCGGGGCGCGCCGGCGGGCCGGGGCCAGTCGCTGGGACGGCCGTCACCGGGCCCCCCGGTGCCGGCGTGCCGGTTCGCCAGGTGGGCGACCCAGGCGGCGAAGAAGGGCCCCGGGTCGACGGCCAGGACGGGCACCGGGGCGCGGGCCACCAGGGGGGCGACGGCTTCCACGTCCTCCTCCCGGGCTGCATCCAGGACCACGGCCCGGGTGCCCGCCCGGTGGAGCGCGGCCAGCCGCTGGGGCAACGCCTCGTCATACCCGGCGGGGCCCGGGGGCAGGTAGGTGACGGGCAGGCCGGACTGGGTGGCCAGGAGGCGCGCCACATCGTCGTCCGTCACGGGCGTGATGGGATCGCGGGCCGCCTCCGTCTCCAGCAGCGGCACGCCGTGGACCCACAGCCGGCCGCCCACCGTGGCCCGGCCGGAGGCCGGGAAGGCCGCCACCACCACCGCCAGGTGGCCGGGCAGGGCTTCCAGGGCTCCGGCCAGTTCGGCCCCCAGGTTGCCGCGCAGGGTGCTGTCGATCCGCTTGCCGAAGAACCGGCAACCGGCTTCGCCCAGGGCGCGGACGGCCTCCCGCACCCGGTGCCGCGCCACGGCCGGTTCCACCGACCGGGAGTGGGTGGGGATCACCCACAGGGCCGGAGCGGACCCGCCGGGCTGCGGCCCAGCCCCCGCCCCTGCCCCGGCCGCTGCAGCGACCGCGGCCGCCGCCGGAGCCGCCGGGGAACCCCCTGGCGGGGCGCCGTTCCCATCGGTGAGGCCGGCCAGCCACACCCGGCCGGCGATCCCCGCCCGGGCCGCGACCCGCGCCGCGGTGGCGTTGGCCCCCGTCACGTCGTCGGCCACCAGTCCGAACATGCCGGCTCCCCCTCTCACGACGCGAAGACGACCTCGACGCCCGCTTCCGCCAGGGCCGCCAGCTGCAGGGCGGCGGTGGCCTGGGCCTGGTCGTCGGTGATCAGGGCGGCGATGGGCTCCAAACCGGCGAAACGGGCGAAGGCACGGCGACCCAGCTTGCTGTGGTCGGCCACCACGTAGGCGCGCTCGGCCGCGGCCAGCATGGCCTGCTTCACCGGGACCTTCTGCCGGTTGGTGGTGGAGAGGCCGTACACGGCGTCGACCCCGTCGGCCCCCAGGAAGGCGCGGTCGACGTGGGTGGCGCGCAGGTAGGCCTCGGTCTCCGGCCCTTGGAGGCTGTAGACGCCGCGCCGCACCTGCCCGCCCGTCAGGTACACGTCGATGCCTTCCCGGTCCGCCAGCTCCCGGGCGATCAGCAGGTCGTTGGTCACCACCTTGAGGGTGATGCGCGGGGGCAGGTGGCGGGCGATCTCCAGGGTGGTGGAACCGGCGTCCAGGATCACCGTCTCGCCCGACCGGATCAGGGCCGCCGCCGCCCGGCCGATCTTGTGCTTGGCTTCCACCTGGCGGGCCCGCTTGGAGGCATAGGGCAACTCCCGCGGCGTGGCCGCGCCCACCGGCAGGGCGCCGCCGTGGGTGCGGACCAGCAGGCCGTCGGCTTCCAGGCGCTCCAGGTCCCGCCGCACCGTCATGGGCGAGACGGAGAGCCGCCGGGCGACCTCGGTCACCTGGATGCGCCCCTCTTCCTCGAGCCACTGCAGCACCTGGCGGCGCCGTTCTTCGGCCAGCATGGCGGCATCGCTCCCGTTGGGCCCCGTGATGCCCCCTGGCGCTCCACGGAGCTCCGTCGGTCTCCGTGGCCTGGTCCGGCCTGGTCCCTCGAACCGGACCTACCGCCGGCAGCGGCGCGCCGCGAGCGCGGCGAACCGGTGGAGCCGGCCGGGGGGCCACCGTTCCGGACCGGGCGGTCCGGGGCCCGGCCTGTGCGATGGCGTAAGAGGTGATGTTCGTAATGCTTCGGATGTGTGCGTTTGTGTTCGATATTCGCCGCCCGGTCCGCCACTCCTGCCGGTGAAGCGGCCGTCGCGACCGGGAACGGGTGGCAGGGGCGGCAAGGCCGTAGCAG
>DATCLH010000359.1:0-6266 GCA_036564035.1 Thermaerobacter sp. | reverse complement strand
CGGCTTGAGGATCACCGTGTTGCCGGCCACCACCGGGCCCACGGTGGTGCCCGTCAGGATCGCCAGGGGGAAGTTCCAGGGCGGCACCACCAGGCCCACGCCCAGCGGGATGTAGAAGGTCTCGTTGAACTCGCCGGGCAGGGGCGTCACCGGCTGGGGCTCGGCCAGCCGCAGCGCCTGGCGGCCGTAGTACTCCAGGAAATCGATGGCCTCGGCCACGTCGGCGTCGGCCTCGGGCCAGGTCTTCCCCGCCTCGTAGACCTCCCACGCGGCCAGCTCCAGCTTGCGGCGGCGCATGATGGCCGCCGCCCGGAAGAGCACCGCCGCCCGGGCCGACGCGGGCAGCCGGCTCCACGGGCCGAAGGCCTCCCACGCGGCCGCCAGGGCCTGCTCGGCGTGCTCCCGGGTGGCGCGGGCCACCGACCCCACCACTTCCGCCTTGCGCCCCGGATTGTACGAGACGATGCGCTCCGGCGTGTCCACCGCCCGCCCGCCGATCCACAGCGGGTAGTGGCGGCCGAACTGGCTCCGCACCTGGGCCAGCGCCTCGACCATGGCCTGGTGGGCCGCCGGCTGGGAGAAGTCCGTCAGCGGTTCGTTGCGGAACTCCGGTACGGACATCGGCCCCATCCTCCTTCCGCCGATACCTTGCCAATGGCCCGGCGCACCCGATACACCCCAGGGGGCGGCGCGGGGGCTGGAAGTCCCCGCCAGGCGGCACCGGACGGGCAACCCCTTAGACAGCGGCCGCCTCCATCCCTGCCGGCGCGCCACCGATGGGCCGGTGTTGGCGTAAGCGGCTACTTCACGCCGGTGTATGGCCTCAGCGGCTATAGGAAGCCTCCCGCGGAACCGGAATGCATGGCAGGGAGTGGCGGGCGACATCGTGTCAGACCGCTTGCCGGGGCGCGGGGACGCCCGGGGCCGGCGTCCCCCGGGGCGGGGGCCTGCAGAATGACAACCGCCGGCGCCGCCCGCCCGAAAGCCGGATCGAAAGCCGGATCCATTGATCACGGGCTGGAGTGACCCTCGGTGGACGACCTGGGTGGCCGCTTGCGCCGCATCCGCGAGAGCCGCAACCTGAGCATCTACGAGGTGGAGCGGCGGACGGGCATGCACTTCAGCACCATCAGCAAGTACGAGCGCAACGAGCGGCAGCCCAGCCTGGACGTCCTGCGGGAGCTGGCGGCCCTCTACGACGTGCCTGTGTCGGTCTTCCTGACGGACCGGCTCGCCTTGGAGACGCTCTTGCCCGAGCCCCTGGCCGCCCTGGCCCTCCAGCTGCTGGAACGGCCGGCGCTGGCGGAGGCCTGCCAGCGGTTAGCCACCCTGGACGATCCCAAGCTCGAGGCGCTGGCGGAATTCCTGGACCGGGTCGGCCTGACGGCCAAGCCGCGGGGGGCGGGCCCCCGCCGCCGGGGGACCACCTACCCGCCGCCCCGGGGCGGGACCCGCCGGTTGCCGGCTGGGCCGCCGATCCCCGATACGCCACCAACCGATGGGGCGCCGGACGTGGCGGCCGAGGGCCCGCCGGGCGAAGAGGCGAGCCCGGGGGAAGCCGGTGCGCCCCCACCGGCCCGGGGCGGAACGGTCCCCCGCCACGAGCGGGGGACGAGCGGGCCGGAGACCGCCGAGTCGTCAGCCCCCGGGGCCGGCGGGGTGGGAGGGGACGGGGTGGGTGGGGAGAACCCCCGGGCGGACGGCCCCCCGGCCGCGCCGGGCCTGCCCCCCGATCCGGGCCCCTCGGCCCCTTCCCCGTAACCTCCCGCCTCCCGCCCGGCCGTTCCCCGACCCCACCCAGGCCGTCACGCCCCCGACCCGGGCGGCGCCAGATCGGGACGGCCGGGTTCGGAAGGGGCGCCGCCCCGCCGGTCGCCGGTGGCGGCCTCTTCCGTGCGCTGCGCCCGGTCCCCGTCCTCCTCCGGCGAAGCGGCTTCCGGGCTGCCGCCGTCCCGGGAGGGGGCCGGTTCGTCCGGCGCCAGGGCCGGCGGCTCATCGGCAGCGAAGGCTGGTTCCTCCGGCTCGGCGGCATCCGGACCGGCCTCCGGACCGGGCCGCCACGCCGGGTCGATCCCCGCGGCCAGGGAGCGGCGGCGCAGCCACCAGGCCACCACCAGCAGGGGCCAGGTGGTCACCTGGGTCACGGTGAAGATCTCGATGCCGTAGGCGGGGTTGGCGTAGACCGGCCAGGCGATGGGCGCGTCCCGCACCGTCTCCTCCACGGCGATCCGCCACCACTGGTAGTAATAGAGGAACGTCCAGAAGAGGTAACCGGCCGGCGGGCGGCGGCGCGCCAGCCGGTTGTGGATCAGCAGCAGCACCAGTCCCGCGGCCGAGGCGTAGAGCTGGACGGGGTGGCGGGGGAAGGGCAGGGCCGTGGTGTAGTTGCCCAGGACCTCGTGGTTGAACACGTTGCCGATGCGGACCAGCATGTAGCCGATGGCGATGCCCGGCACCGCCAGGTCCAGCAGGCGCTGGAAGTGGGGCCAGGCGGGTCCCTCCAGGCGGCGGCGGATGTACCACCACCCGGCCAGCCCCCCGCCCAGCAGGGCGCCATGCAGGGAGAGGCCGCCGTGGTCGACCCGGATGATCTCGCCATAGCGGCCGGGGACGAAGTAATCCCCCGGGTTCGTCAGGACGTAGACCAGCCGGGCGCCGACGATGCCGCCGACGATGATCAGGGCGCTGATGTTGTAGAGGAACTCCTCGTCGTAGCCCCGCCGGGTCCCGTCCCGCACCAGCACGTACAGGCCGGCGGCCATGGACACCGCCATGAAGAACCCGTACCAGCGGATGGCCAGGGGGCCGATCTGGATCAATATCGGGTCCCAGTTGACCTCCACGGCGTGCCCTCCTCGTCCTCCCCACCGGTTGTGGCGATGTTGTGGTGACGGCAGGCCCCCCGGGCAGCGCTTTCCTGGGGAGCAGGCTCATTGTACCATTCAACCTGGAGTCGCCGGACCGATCGCATCCAGCCGGATCCCGTAGCGCGAAGGAAGGACGGCGGCCGCTGAGGCCGCCACGAAGGGGGTCGCCCATGGACGTCGCCGAAGATCGCCGGGTCGCCCGGTCGGCGGAGCTGTGGCAGCGGGCGCGGGAGCTCCTGCCCGGCGGGGTCAGCAGCCCCGTGCGGGCCTTTGCCGCCGTGGGCGGCACGCCCCGGTTCATCGACCGGGCCAAGGGGCCCTACGTGACCGACGTCGACGGCGTCCGCTACGTGGACTACGTCATGGCCTGGGGGCCCCTGATCCTGGGCCATGCCCACCCGGCGGTGGTCGAGGCCGTGCAGCGCCAGGTGGAACGGGGGACGGCCTACGGGGCCCCGACGGAGGTCGAACTGGCCCTGGCCGAGGCCATCACCGCCGCCATCCCCTCCATGGAGCGGGTGCGCTTCGTCAACTCGGGCACCGAGGCGACCATGAGCGCCCTGCGGCTGGCCCGGGCCTACACGGGCCGGGACAAGGTGGTCAAGTTCGCCGGGTGCTACCACGGCCACGCCGACAGCCTGCTGGTGGAAGCGGGGTCGGGCGTGCTGACCCTGGGGCTGCCCGGCTCGCCGGGGGTGACCCGCGGCGCCGCCCAGGACACGTGGGTGCTGCCCTACAACGACACGGCGGCCGTGGAAGAGCTGTTTGCCCGCCACGGCGAGCGCATCGCGGCGGTGATCGTCGAGCCCATCGCCGGCAACATGGGGGTGGTACCGCCGGAGCCCGGCTTCCTGCCCGCCTTGCGCCGGCTCACCCGGGAGGCCGGGGCCCTGCTGATCTTCGATGAGGTGATCACCGGCTTCCGGGTCGGCCCGGGCGGGGCCCAGGGCCTGCTGGGCATCACCCCCGACCTGACCTGCCTGGGCAAGGTCATCGGCGGCGGCCTGCCCGTCGGCGCCTACGGCGGCCGGGCCGACATCATGGAGCGGGTGGCGCCGGCCGGCCCGGTCTACCAGGCGGGGACCCTCTCCGGCAACCCCCTTGCCATGGCCGCGGGGCTGGCGACCCTGGAGGTGCTGAGCCAGCCCGGCACCTATGAGCGCCTGGAGCGCCAGGCCGCCCGGCTGGCCGAGGGCCTGGAGGCCGAGGCGCGGGCCCAGGACGTCCCCTACTGCCTGCAGCGGGTGGGGTCCATGTGGACGGGGTTCTTCCACCCGGGGCCCCTGCGCAACCTGGCCGAGGTCCGCCAGGCCGACGCGTCCTTCTACGCCCGCTACTTCCACGGCATGCTGCGGGAGGGCGTGTACCTGCCGCCGTCGGCCTTCGAGGCGGCCTTCGTATCCCTGGCCCACACGGACCAGGACATCGACTTCACCGTCGAAGCCCACGCCCGGGCCCTGCGCCGGGCCCGCCGCTGAGAACCGGTGACCGGTGCCCCCGCTGGCGGCCAGGCCGCGGCGCCCGTGCCCCCAGGCCGCGGCGCCGTTGCCCGCGGGGCCGCGGTGCGGGTGCCCCCAGGCCGCGGCGCGTGCCCCTCAAGACCGCGGCGCCGGTTCCCGCCAGGGCCGCGGCGCAGCCGCCCCGAAATGCTCCGGCGAACGGGACGGCGCGGGTGCCGGGGTGGGCCCAAAGGAGGCCGTCATGGAAGTCGTCGCCCTGGTCGGGCCCAGCGGCACGGGCAAGAGCCACCGGGCCGCCGCCGTGGCCCGGGAGATCGATGCCGACGCCCTGATCGATGACGGGCTGCTGATCCGGGAGAGCCGGATCGTGGCCGGCGTCTCGGCCAAGCGGGAGGCGACCAAGATCGGCGCCATCCGCCGGGCCCTCTTCGTCGATCCTGCCCACCGCGACGAGGTGCGGCAGGCCCTGGAGTCCCTGCGGCCGCGGCGCATCCTGATCCTGGGCACGTCCCGGGACATGGTCGACCGCATCGCCGCCACCCTGGGCCTGCCCGCCCCCGCCCGCTACATCGCCATCGAAGAGGTGGCCACACCGGCCGAGATCCGCCGCGCCCAGCTGATCCGGCGCACCCAGGGCCGCCACGTCATCCCCGCCCCGACCTTCGAGGTGAAGCGCAGCTTCTCCGGCTACCTGCTCGACCCCCTGCGCCTGTTCTACCGCGGGAAGAACCGGCCGGCGGCGGGGCCCGGCCAGGTGATCGAGAAGACCATGGTGCGGCCCACCTACAGCTCCCTGGGGCGCTTCTTCATCACCCGCCAGGTGGTGGGCAGCATCGCCGCCTATGCCGCCGGCCGGGTCACGGGGGTGGCCGAGGTGCTGCGGGCGTCGGTGGTCGACCGGGAGGAGGGGGTGGCCATCACCCTGGAGGTGGCGGTGGAACCGGGCCGCCCGCTGCGGGCGGTGCTGGCGTCGGCCCAGCGCCAGGCCCTGCAGGCGGTCGAGCACATGACGGCCCTCCACGTGGTGACCCTGGACGTGGTGGCCCGCCGGCTGGCCGTGCGGGAGGCCGGCGGGGCGCCGGCCGGCGAGGAGGCCGCCGGTCGGGACGCGGCCGGAGGGAATCCACCCGCGGGGGTGGCTCCCGGCGCCCCTGCCCCGGTGCCGGGCCTGGGGGCCGGGGCCCGCGGGCCGGCCTTGGGCGGTTCGTCCCCCAGGGGATCCTCAGGGGAAACTGCTATCATGGACCCGTAGGCACGGGCTGGAAAGGAGCGGGATGCCATGGCGGTTCGGGTTGGCATCAACGGGTTCGGCAGCATCGGGCGCCGGTTCTTCCGGCAGGCCTGGCGCCGGGACGACATCGAGATCGTGGCCATCAACGACCTGGCGCCGGCGGCCACCTTCGCCCACCTGCTCAAGTACGACTCCAACTACGGCATCTTCGACGCCGACGTGCGGGCGGAGGAGGACGCCCTCATCGTCGACGGCAAGCGCATCCGCTTCAGTGCCATCAAGGACCCGGCCCAGCTGGCCTGGGATCAGGCGGGGGCGGACGTGGTCATCGAGTCCACCGGGGTCTTCACCGACGCGACCAAGGCGGTGGCCCACATCGAGGGGGGCGGCGCCAAGAAGGTGATCATCTCGGCGCCCGCCAAGAACGAGGACATCACCATCGTGCTGGGCGTCAACCAGGACCGCTACGACCCCGCCCGGCACCGGGTGATCTCCAACGCCTCCTGCACCACCAACTGCCTGGCCCCGGTGGCCAAGGTGCTCGACGACCGGTTCGGGATCGTGCGGGGCCTGATGACCACCGTCCACGCCTACACCAACGACCAGCGCATCCTGGACCTGCCCCACAAGGACCTGCGGCGGGCGCGGGCCGGCGCCATGAACATCATCCCCACCACCACCGGCGCCGCCAAGGCGGTGGGCCTGGTC
>DATCLH010000358.1:0-7696 GCA_036564035.1 Thermaerobacter sp. | reverse complement strand
TGCATGCGCCTTGCCGCTTGCCCCGGGTTGCCCGGCGGGCCCGCGCCTGGCCTGGAGTCTTGAGGACCTGCCTAGGGGCGCCGGGGCTCCCCGGCCGTCTCGCCCGCCCAGGCCTCCGCCGCGGGGGCGGCGAAGACGGGATCGTCCAGCACCCGGGCGACCCGCGGGTAGGCCACCAGGGCCAGGACGCCCGTGAGCAGCCCCTTGATCAGGTTGAAGGGCGTGATGGCCGTGACCACCGTCGCCCCCACCTGCTCGGCGGGAACGCCCCACAGGGGCAGGAAGACCACGTAGTTGGCCACCGCCATGACGGCGCTGGTGCTCACCGTCCCCACCAGCATGGCCAGGCCCAGCGCCCAGCGGGTCCCCAGCTTCCGGTAGACCCAGGCCGCCGGCACCACGTAGGCCAGGCTCGCCAGCAGGTTGGCGGAGACGCCGATCCATCCGGCCGTCGACTTGCCCGAGAAGAGGAACAGCAGGTCCTTGACCAGCGCCACCGTGGCACCGGCGGCGGGACCGAAGGCGAAGCCGCCCATCAGGACGGGCAGATCGCCGGGATCGTACTTGAGGTACGCCGGAATGAAGGGTAGCAGCGGGGTCAGCTGGATCTCCCACAGCATGAGCAGGAACGCCATGGACGCCAGGAGCGCCAGGCGCACCATGCGACGAACCACCGGCAAGCACCCCCTGCGCAGAGCGTGCGGGCGGGCATCAAAAAAGCCCGTCCCGCCCAGCCCTTCGGGGGAACGGACGCAGGTGGACCCATCGTCGTCGCGCTGTCTTCACGCCCGGCGTCCGCGGCCGAACTGGCCCGCCCGGGCAGGCTGCCGCCCACCCGCGCCCGGGCCCGCCCCCGGCCGCCCGCCGGAGCGCGCCGATGCGCTCGGTTTGCCCGTGGGTCAGATCTCCCGGACGAACGCGGCCTCTAAGGGCCACCCCCAGGCCAGCCCCGGTCGGCCCCGTACTCAAGAGCCGGCCCCAGCGTTGGCCGGCGCGGAAGAGCCGTGGCGGCCCTTCCGCCTCCGGGAGATCCCGCGTCCCTTCCTTCTCCCATCCGGACTATCACCGTCGGCTCCGGCTTCTCACCGGAATCGGCCGCGCCCTTCACGGCGCCGGCACCGGCGCAGCCTCCCGCACGAGGCCTCGCCGGGCATGGGCGCTCCGGCACGCGGTTCGCGGGCTGGTGCGGTCGCGCCGTGGCGCGCCGCCATCACCGCCGGTCGGGACTTTCACCCTGCCCCGAAGGAAGGTGGTCTCTTTAAGTTAAGGTGGATGTCTCCTTTCGAGGTGAGAACCGTCCGGACGAAGACCCACCTCTAACCCCACTATAGCAGATCCGGCAAGGGGTGGCGGCTTTGCGACCGCCGTCCTCGGGGGTCGTGACGCGGGCGCGGTACGGGCGCGACGGAGTGCGGCGCGGGCGCGGCGAGGCCGCGGCAGGGTGGCGGCCGGGGCGCGGCATGGGCGCCAAGGCGGCGCGAGCCGAACCGGCGGGGCCGCGGCGGGGCCGCGCCGGGGGCCCAAAGGCATGCGCCCGGACCGGCGGGGCCGCAACTTCACGCCCTCCACCAGCGCGGCCCAAAGCGCCACGGCCCAAAGGCGTGCGCCCGGACCGGCGGGGCCGCAACGGGGTCGCCGCCAGGCGCGGGGCGGGCCCGCCGCGGCCGCGGCCAGGGCGTGGCGGGGGCACGACATGGGTGCAGCATGGCCCAAGACGACCGCGCCCCGCCCGGGGCCGCTTCCTTCGCGGCGAGCCGGCCGGCGCCGCTGGCGGCAGGCCACCCGCCGGGGCGAGACCCCCGCCCCGGATTGGCCGCGGATGTGCCGGGCTGGTTCGTCCGCCATCCCCTGCCCGGCTTGTCACAACGCGCCGGGCGTGAACCCGTCCCGCTGCGGACAGGTTATGCCCGTGGGGTGGTCATCATGGGCTGGGCGCTGACGCTGGTCGTGGTCGGGCTGGCGCTGCTTCTAGTGGCGCGGCTTGGGATTTTCGCCTTCACCCTGGGCCTGGGGCTCTTGCCCTTCCTCTTGATCGCCGGTGGCGTGGTGTGGGCGGTCTCGACGGCCCTGGCCCGCCGCCGCCCGGGCGCCGGCGGCGGCGACGCCACCTGACGCCACCTGTCCCGGCACTGCTCTACGGACCCGGCGACCGGTCGCGCCGACGGGCATGCCTGCCGGCGCCCGCCTCCGTGCCCCGCATCCGGCCTCGGCGGCGAGCCCGGATACCCTCCGCCGCCCGCCCACGCCTCCCCGCGCCTCATCGCTTGCCCAGCACGTGGATGGCGTGCCCCAGCCCCGCCTCCGCCGCCTCCATCACCGCCTCGCTCAGCGTCGGATGGGCGTGGATCGTCAGGGCCAGGTCCTCCAGGGTCGCCCCCATCTCGATGGCCAGGGCCAGCTCCGCGATCAAATCCGACGCCTCCGGCCCCACGATGCCGGCCCCCAGCACCACCTTGCTCTCCCGATCGGCCACCAGCTTGACGAACCCGTCCCGCTCGCCCAGGGTCAGGGCCCGCCCGTTGGCCGTGTAGGGGAAGCGCCCCACCACAGGGTCGTAGCCCTGCTGGCGCGCCTGTTCCTCCGTCAGCCCCACGGTGGCGATCTCCGGGTCGGTGAAGATGGGCGCCGGCACGGCGACGTAATCGGCGGCCGCCGGCAGGCCCGCGATGACCTCCGCCGCCACGATCCCCTCCCGGCTGGCCTTGTGGGCCAGCATGGGCCCGGGCACGATGTCGCCGATGGCGAAGATGTGCCGCTGGCTGGTGCGCAGCTGGCCGTCGACCTTGACCCGGCCCCGCTCGTCCAGCTCCACCCCGGCCAGCTCCAGGCCGAGCCCGTCGGTGTTGGGCCGCCGGCCCACGCTGACCAGCACGGCGTCGGCCGCCACGGCCTGTTCGTCCCCGGACGAACCGGCCCCCTCGCCCCGCGGCTCGGGCCGGTACACCACCCGCACGCCCTCGCCGCCGGGCTCCTCCTCCCAGCGCAGCACCCGGACCCCGGTGTGGACCTTGACCCCCAGCTGGCGGAGCCGCCGGGCCACCACCTGGACCAGCTCGGGATCGGTGCCGGGCAAGAGCTGGTCGGCCAGCTCCAGCACCGTCACCTCCGAGCCCAGCTTGGCCAGGGCGGTGCCCAGCTCGAGCCCGATGTAGCCCCCGCCGATCACCACCAGGCGCAGGGGCAGGTGATCCAGGGACAGCACGTCGGTGGAATCCAGGATCCGCACCCCGTCGAAGGCGAAGCCGGGCAGCTCCACCGGGCGCGACCCGGTGGCCAGGATGCAGTGCTTGAAGCGGTAGACCTCGTTGCCGCCGCCGGGGTTCTCGACCAGCACCTGGTTCGGCCCGGTGAAGGTGGCCCGCCCCTTGACCACGGCGACCCCGTTGCCTTTGAGCAGCTGCTCGACGCCGCCCGTCAGCCGCTGGACCACCGACTGCTTCCAGCCCTGCAAGCGGCTGAAGTCCAGGCGCGCCCCCTCGACCACGATCCCCCGGTCGGCCTCCCGGGCCAGGCGGTGGTACGTCTTGGCCGCGTCGATCAGCGCCTTGGAGGGGATGCAGCCGACGTTGAGGCACACGCCGCCCAGCCGGTCCTTCTCCACCAGGGTGACGTCCTTACCCAGCTGGGCGGCGCGGATGGCGGCCACGTAGCCGCCGGGTCCTCCGCCGATGACCAGGACTTCCGTCTCCGTCGCCACTTCGCCGACGACCATCGCCCTCATCCACTCCCGTCCCCGGAATCGCCCGGGGGCCCACGCGGGCAGGCCGCAGCCCCCGGTCCCGTCCCGTGGACCCGGACCGCCCTCGGCCTTCGGCCGGTGGATGGCGGCCCGGGCCGGAGTCCTCAGGCCATCTCCAGGAACAGCAGGCTCGGCTGCTCCAGGTAGGCCTTGATCTGGTTGACGAACCGCACCGCGTCGGCGCCGTCGGCCACCCGGTGGTCGAAGCTCAGGGCCAGGTAGGTGATGGTCCGCACCACGATCTGCCCGTCCCGCACCACCGGCGTCTCCCGGAACTTGTGGACGCCCAGGATCGCCACCTCAGGGTAGTTGATGACGGGCGTCGACCACACGCCGCCGCCCAGGGCGCCCACGTTGGTGATGGTGAAGGTGGAACCCCGCACGTCGTCCAGGGCGATCCGCCGCGTCCGGGCCGCCTCGGTAAGGGCTGCGATCTCCCGCGCGATCTGGAAGATGCTCTTGCGGTCGACGTCGCGGACTACCGGGACGATCAGGCCCTCCTCGGTGGCCGTGGCCACGCCGATGTGGTAATAGCCCTTGAGCACGATCTCCTGGCGCTCGTCGTCCAGGCTGGCGTTGAAGACCGGGTGCTGCTGCAGGGCGGCCACCACGGCCTTGGCGATGAAGGGCAGGTAGGTGAGCTTGATCCCCCGCTGCTCGGCCAGGGGCAGGGCCTTGCGCCGCAGCTCGATGAGCTCGGTGACGTCCACCTCTTCCACGTGGGTGACGTGGGGCGCGGTGTACTTCGACTGGACCATCTTCTCGGCGATCCGCTTGCGCAGGCCCCGCAGGGGGATCCGCTGCTCGCCGCCGGGCGGCACGGCCGGAGCGGCCGCGGCGGCCGGTGCAGCCGGGGCTCCCGCTACGGCCGGGGCGGCCGGGGAGGGCAGCGCTGCCGGGGCGCCCGGTGCCGTTGGGGCGCCCGGCCCGGCGGGTCCTGCAACGGCTGGGGATAGTGGCTGGACCGGCGCCGCCGGGGCAGCCACCGGCGTGCCTGCTGCGGACGAACCGGCCGGCGCCGCGGCGGCCGGAACGCCAGGCCGGGCATCCCCCGGCGCGGCGGCCGGCACCGGGCCCCCCACCGGAGCCGCCACCGGCCCCGCCCCGCCCGCCGCCTGCCGGGCGGCGAAGGCCCGCACGTCGTCGGCGGTCACCCGGCCCGCCGGGCCGGTCCCCGGCACCAGGCGCAGGTCGACGCCCAGCTCCCGGGCCAGCCGCCGGGTAGCCGGCGTCGCCAGCACCCGGCGGCCGGCCGCGTCCACCCCGCCCGCAGCCGGAGCCGCGGCCGGGCTCGGGGCCGGCGCCGCCGCCGGCCCCGCCTCAGCGCCCCCGGGGACGGCCGGGCCCGTCACCGCCGCCGCGCCCCCGGGAGCCGCCCCCGCGGCCGCGACCGGCGCCCCGGCCGCGGCCGGTTCCTCCGCCCGGGCTGCGGTGTCGATCACCACGATCACGCTGCCGACCTGGACCACGTCCCCCTCGGCGGCCCGCAGTTCCGCCACCACGCCCGCCACCGGCGAGGGGATCTCCACCGTGGCCTTGTCGGTCTGGACCTCCACCAGGGGCTGGTCTTCCTGGACCCGGTCCCCGGGCTTGACCAGCCAGCGGACGATCTCCCCCTCGTGGATGCCCTCGCCCACGTCAGGCAGCCGGAATTCGTACGCCATCCGCCGCACCTCGCTTTTCCGGGGCCCCGCCTGGCCGTTGCCGGGTCAGAAGTTCAGGACCCGCTCCACGCCCCGGATCACCCGGTCCTTGTTGGGCAGGTAGTAGTCTTCCAGGTGGAAGAGGGGCATGGGGGTGTCGAAGCCGGCCACCCGGTAGACCGGCGCCTCCAGGTACAGGAGGGCCCGCTCGTTGATCAGCGCCACGATCTCCGCGCCGAAGCCCGCCGTCTTGGGCGCCTCGTGGACCACCAGGGCACGGCCCGTCTTCTGCACCGCCGCCACGATGGCGTCCACGTCCACCGGGCTCAGGGTCCGGAGGTCGACGATCTCGCACTCGATGCCCCGGCCGGCCAGTTCCTCCGCCGCCTCCTCCACGATCCGCACCATGGCGCCCCAGGTGAAGATGGCGATGTCCCGCCCCTCCCGCACCGTGCGGGCCCGGCCGATGGGTACGGTGTAGGCCTCCTCGGGCACCTCCTGGCGGAAGGCGCGGTAGATCCGCTTGGGCTCGAAGAAGATCACCGGATCGGGGTCGCGGATGGCAGCGATCAACAGGCCCTTGGTGTCGTAAGGCGTGCTGGGAACGACCACCTTGAGCCCCGGCTGGTGGATGTACCAGGCCTCGGGGCTGTCCGAATGGTGCTCGGGGGCGCGGATGCCGCCGCCCCAGGGCGCCCGGATCACCAGCGGGCAGGTGAACCGCCCGCGGGAGCGGGCCCGGATGCGGGCGGCGTGGTTGACGATCTGGTCGAAGGCTGGGGCCATGAAGCCCTCGAACTGGATCTCCGCCACGGGCCGCAGGCCGTAGATCGCCATGCCGATGGCCGTGCCCACGATCCCCGACTCCGCCAGGGGCGTGTCGATCACCCGGTCGCCGCCGAACCGCTCGTAAAGGCCTTCGGTGGCCCGGAAGACGCCGCCGTTGACGCCCACGTCCTCCCCCAGGACGACGACCCGGTCGTCCAGCTCCATCTCGGTGCGCAGGGCGTCGGCCACCGCCTGGACGATGGTCAGCTTGGCCATCACCGCCCACCCCCCTCAAGGCCGCTGGGGCCCGATGCGCCGCCCAGTTCCTCCAAGAGCTCCTGCCGCTGCTCCTTGAGGTGCCAGGGCAGCTGGGCGTAGACGTAGTCGAAGATGGCCTCCGGGGAGGTCCGGGGCATGGCCTCCACCGCCTGAACCGCGGCGGCGATGCGCTCCCGGGCCTCTTCGGCCAGGGCCTGGTCCTTCGCCTCGTCCAGCATCCCCTTCGCCTGGAGGAACCGGCGCATGCGGGTCAGCGGATCCCGCCGCTCCCGCCACTCCTCCAGCTCCTCCCGGGCCCGGTAGCGGGTCGGGTCGTCGGCGGTGGTGTGGGGGCCGAAGCGGTAGGTCACGGCCTCGATCAGGGTCGGCCCCTCGCCGGCCCGGGCCCGCTCCAGGGCCTCCCTGGTCACCTTGCAGACCGCCAGCACGTCATTGCCGTCGACCCGGACGCCGGGGAAGCCGTAGGCCACCGCCTTCAGGGCGATGGTCTCGCTGGCCGTCTGGCGGTGCAGCGGCACGCTGATGGCGAACTGGTTGTTCTGGCAGAAGAAGACCACCGGCGCCTTGAACACGCCGGCGAAGTTGCAGCCCTCGTGGAAGTCGCCTTCGGAGGTGGCCCCGTCGCCGAAGTAGACGATGAAGGCCCGCCGGTCGCCGCGGATCTTGGCCGCCCAGGCGGCGCCGACGGCGTGGGGGATCTGGGTGGCGATGGGCACCGCCACGGTGAAGACGTTGACGTCCGGCGGGATCCGGTTGCCCTCCTCCCGGCCCATCCAGTACAGCAGCACGTTCTCCATGGGCAGGCCGTGGATCATGGTCACCGCGTGCTCGCGGTAGGACGGGAAGACCCAGTCTTCCGCCTGCAGGGCGAAGGCGCTGCCCACCTGGGCCGCCTCCTGCCCGGAAAGGGGCGCGTAGGTGCCCATGCGCCCCTGGCGCTGCAGGTTGAGGCACCGCTCGTCGAACAGCCGGGCGAAGACCATCCAGCGGTAGAACTCCAAAAGCTTCTCATCGGTTAAATCCGGGGCCGGCTCCCCGACCAGGTTGCCGTCGGGGTCCAGCACCCGGACCAGTTCGAAGGTCTCCTCCCGGAGGTGGTGCAAGCTGCCCACGCCGATCCCCCCTGTCTTGCCGACCCCGGTGCGCCGATCGCACCCCCGTTGCCGGTGGCCGTGGGACGGCCCGCGTGGATCCGTCCAGGCTTACAAACGGTTGTTAGATCGAGTCCATCTCGTTCAGTTCGGTGATTGCCTGGCGTTCCCTGCCT
>DATCLH010000357.1:0-1963 GCA_036564035.1 Thermaerobacter sp. | reverse complement strand
CCCAAGCGGTTGCCGGCGCCGGGCCTCGACCGCTGGGAGGGGCGGGGGCTCAGCTACGGCGTCCGCCGGCTGGAGGACCTCCGGGGCAAGCGGGTCGTCATCGTCGGCGGCGGCGATGCCGCCGTGGACTGGGCGCTGATGGCCCTGGACGTGGCCGCCTCCGTCACCCTGGTCCACCGGCGCCGGCAGTTCCGGGCCCTGGAGGAGAGCGTGCGGGCCCTGCGAGAGAGCCCCGTGCGGCTGGAGCTGGACGCCGAGGTGGTCGACGCCGGGGGCGGCCAGCGGCTGGAGTGGGTCCGGGTGGCGCGCAAGGCCGAGGGCACCGCGGTCGAGCTGCCCTGCGACGTGCTGGTCCCCTGCCTCGGCTTCAAGGCCGACCTGGGCGGCCTGGCGGGCTGGGGCTTCGCCGTGGAGGGGCACGAGATCGTCACCGGCCCCGGCGGCGAGACCACCCTGCCCCGGGTCTACGCCGTGGGCGACGTGGCCCGGTATCCCGGCAAGATCAAGCTGATCGCCGTGGGCTTCGCCGAGGCCGCCATGGCCATCAGCCAGTTGAAGACCCGGCTCGACCCGGAGGCGAGCCTGCAGCCGGCCCACAGCAGCGACCTGCGGCTCTGACCGCCGGCGGCGGGTGAGGGTGGCGGCTACCAGGTGCGGCGGCCCGGGGGCCGCCAGGCGGGGGGCAGGCCCAGGATGCGGGCGGCCGCGGGGGTGCGGGCCACCAGGTCCGTGCGGTCGATGGCGCTCAGGCGCTCCCGCCCCAGGGCGCGGGCGGCTTCGGCCATCTCCAGGGTGCAGGCCCGCAGGAACTGGGCCACCGTGCGGGCGCCCTCCCCGGGGTCGAACCGGCCCGCCAGCCGGCCCGTGGCCCAGACCAGCTGGGTGATGGGCTCAAAGGGCAGGGGCTTGCTGAGCTGGCCGTGGGTGGCCGCCATCATCACCGCCGTGCCCAGGTAGACGGCGTCGGCCCCCAGGGCCAG
The DNA here is from genome assembly GCA_036564035.1 of Thermaerobacter sp. GTDB lineage: Bacteria > Bacillota > Sulfobacillia > Thermaerobacterales > Thermaerobacteraceae > Thermaerobacter. The sequence continues at coordinate 983 of DATCLH010000357.1, read as the reverse complement.
CGCCTTGAGGGCCTCGCCCGGGGTCCGGATCCCGCCGCCGACGATCAGGCTGACCTGGTCGCGGAGACCGGCCGCCTCCAGCAGGGCGGCGGCCCGGACCAGGGCGTAGAGGGTGGGGATGCCGAAGTCGTCCGCCAGGGTGGGCGGGGTTTCCGTGGTCCCGCCCTCGGAACCGTCCAGGGCGATGACGTCGACCCCGGCGTCGAGGACGTAGAGGAGATCCCGCTCCAGGTCGTGGGTGGCCACCAGCTTGACCCCGACGGGCGCGCCCCCGGTGAGCCGGCGGAGCCGCTCCACCAGGCCCCGGAAGGCCCGGGCATCCAGGGTCTCGGGCAGCGGCGCGTCGATGACCAGGTGGTCCCGGGTCCCGGCCCCCATGCGGTGCCGCGCCTCGGCCGGCAGCCGGTCGACCTTGATCAGCCGGCCCAGGGCGCTCCGGGCGCCATGGCCCAGGCGGATCTCCACCATGGCGGCGCGGGCCAGTTCCTCCGGGATCTGGTTCCAGGCGCCGCCGGTGTATTGGAGGATCACCGGCCCCTCGCTCTCCAGGATTTCGGGCAGCACCGGGCCTGAGCCGGCGTTGTAGGCCGTCCCGGCCCGGTGGGCGCCGCGGGCCAGGGCCAGGGCGAAAGCCTTGCTGACGCCGATGCCGTAGCCCATGGCGCTGACCAGCAGGGGGGTGGCCAGCCGCAGCGGCCGGCCCGCCCGCGGGCCCAGCACCACCTGGGTGTCCACGGGGGCGCCGGGGGGAAGGGGCGGCCGGGACAGCTGGGCGGGGTTGAAGGCGATGGCCTCCCAGGGGCTGAAGCGGCTCAGCCCGCCGAGGGGCCGCTCCAGCAGCTCCCCCTTGTCGGCCCGCAACTCCAGCTCCAGCAGCAGGGCCGGCGGGATCCGGTGCATGCCGACGGCCAGGTCCCAAAGGTTCTCCCGGTAGGGCTCGCGCAGCAGCCGGCGGACCGTGCGGTCGGTCAGGCGATCGACGA
>DATCLH010000356.1:0-5357 GCA_036564035.1 Thermaerobacter sp. | reverse complement strand
ACGCTGGGTTCCTCCACCATGATGGGCTGGAACCGGCGCTCCAGGGCGGCGTCCTTCTCCACGTGCTTGCGGTACTCGTCCAGCGTGGTGGCGCCGATGGTCTGCAGCTCGCCCCGGGCCAGGGCCGGCTTGAGAATGCTGGCCGCGTCGATGGCGCCCTCGGCGGCGCCGGCGCCGATGATGGTGTGCATCTCGTCGATGAACAGGATGATGTTGCCGGCCCGCCGGATCTCGTCCATGACCTTCTTCAGGCGCTCTTCGAACTCGCCGCGGTACTTGGAGCCGGCCACCAGGGCCCCCAGGTCCAGGGCGACCACCCGCCGGTCCTTGAGGATCTCCGGCACCTTGCCCTCGGCGATGCGCTGGGCCAGGCCCTCCACGATGGCCGTCTTGCCCACGCCCGGCTCGCCGATCAGCACCGGGTTGTTCTTGGTGCGGCGGGAGAGGATCTGGATCACCCGCTCGATCTCCTTGTCGCGACCGATGACGGGGTCCAGCTTGCCCTCCTCGGCCATCTGGGTCAGGTCCCGGCCGAAGTTGTCCAGCACGGGGGTCGTGCTCTTCTGCCGGCGCTGGCGGGCGGCGGGGGTCGGCGCGGCCGTGCCGCCCAGCAGCTTGATCACCGTCTGGCGGACCCGGTCCAGGTCGGCGCCCATGTTCTCCAGGACCTTGGCCGCCACGCCCTCACCTTCCCGGATCAGCCCGAGGAGGATGTGCTCGGTGCCCACGTAGTTGTGGCCCAGCAGCCGGGCCTCCTCCGGCGCCAGCTCCATGACCACCTTCTTGGCCCGCGGTGTGTAGCCGATCTCGCCCTGGATCGGGCCGTTGCCGCGGCCGATGATCTTCTCCACCTCGGCCCGCACCTGCTCCAGGTTGATGCCCAGGCTCTGCAGCGCCTTGGCGGCGATGCCCGTGCCCTCCCGGATCAGGCCGAGCAGCAGGTGCTCCGTGCCGACGTAGTTGTAGTTCAACCGGCGCGCCTCTTCCTGGGCCAGCAGGATGACCCGCTGGGCCCGCTCGGAATACCGGCCAAACATCTGGCGGACCCCCCTCCACCGGTCACTGGGTAGTTTTCCGAAGGGACGCGGCGATCCTCTCCCGGATCAGCCGGGCGCGCCGCAGGTCCCGTTCCCGCGCGTCCAGCTCCTTCCCCGCCAGCTGCTGGAGGCAGGCCGGGCGGGTGAGGACGATCAGCTCCCCGAACACCTCCGGCCGCACGTGGGAGAGGATGTTCAGGTCGATGCCCAGGCGCAGGTCCGAGAGCAGCCGGATCGCCTCCTCCGAGGACATCGACCAGGCGTTGGTCAGCAGGCCGTAGGCCCGCATCACCCGGTCCTTGATCCCGTCCTCGTTCTCCCGGTAGAGCCGCTCCCGGGTGCTGCGCTCCTGGTCCAGCAGCTGCCGGGTGAACCCGATCAGGTTGTCGATCAGCTCCTCCTCCGACGGCCCCAGGGTGATCTGGTTGGAGACCTGGAAGACGTTCCCCAGGGCCTCGGTGCCCTCGCCGTAGAGCCCGCGGACCACCACGCCGACCTTGCCCAGCTGGCTGAGGAACCGGCCCGCCTGCCGCGCCAGCACCAGCCCGGGCAAATGGACCATCACCGACGCCCGGATCCCCGTGCCCAGGTTGGTCGGGCAGGTGGTGAGGTAACCCCGCTCCTCGTCGAAGGCGTAGCGGACGTGGGCCTCGATCACGTCGTCGACCCGGGTGGCGATGGCCCAGGCCTCGTGGAGCTGCAGGCCGCCCAGCAGGCACTGGATGCGCAGGTGGTCCTCCTCGTTGACCATGATGCTGACGGACCGGTCCTCGTTGAGGATCACCGCCCCGGTGGCCGCGTTCCGGGCATGCTGGGGGCTGATCAGGTGCTGTTCCACCAGCACCCGGCGCTCCAGGGGGCTGAGATCGGCCATGCGCAGCAGGGTGAAGCGCCCGAAGCCCGCCGCCGACAGGGGCTCGATCACGCCCTCCAGCAGGCTGATGATCTCCTGGCCCTGTTCCGGCCCCAGCAGGGTGGGGAAGGGGTAGTCCTCCAGGTTACGGGCCAGGCGGATCCGGCTGGAGAGCACCAGGTCCGCGGCGGGCCCGCCGCCCTCCATCCAGCGCACCCGCTGGACGCCAGGGTTTGCCGTCATGTCCGGTCCCTCCTAACGGCCCGGCGCCGCGCCGGCCCCGGCCCCACCGGCCCGGCCGTCGCCGCCCCGCACCCGGGCTTCCAGCTGGCGGATCTGGTCCCGCAGCCGCGCGGCTTCCTCGTACTCCTCCCGGGCGACCGCCTCCCGCAGCCGGGCCCGCAGTTGCTCCAGCTGGCGCCCCAGCTGGACCCGGGCGCCGGCGTGGGACGGCACCTTCCCGGTGTGACGAACCTGCCCCTGGATGCGGCGCAACACGGGCTCCAGCTGGTGGCGGAAATCCTCGTAGCAGTAGCTGCAGCCCAGGAGCCCCGTGCGGGCGAACTCCCGGTAACGCAGGCCGCACCGGGAGCAGCGCAGGTCCTGCACCGCCCCCGCCGGCGGCTGCCAGCCCTCTAACAGGCCCGCCAGCAGGTTGTGGATGGAGAACTGGGGCTCGAAGAAGAACTCGTGCTCGTGCCGCTGGGCGCAGTGGGCGCACAGGTGGCGCTCGGTCTTCTTCCCGTTAACGATCTGGGTCAGGTGCACCGTGGCCTTGCGCTGCCCGCACTCGTCGCAGAGCATCGCCACCGCCTCCGTCTTCCCGGCTCGACTGACCGCCCTTCAACAGCTCCAGCACCATGGCCTTGAGCAGCCGGGCCCGGACCACGTCCCGCCAGGGCAGCTCCACGGCCAGGGTGTTCCGGTCCACGGCCGCCCGCATCAGCGCCGCCTCGCGGCGGCCGGCGATGCCCTCCTCCTCCAGCCGCGCGATCAGGGCCTCGGCGCCATCCTGGTCGATCATGTCGCCGACCCAGCGGTCCAGCAGGGACAAGAGGTCCCCCCGGCCCGCCAGGGGCAGCCGCACGATCCGGATGAACCCGCGGCCCCCGCGGCGGCTCTCGATCACGTACCCGGCCGCCGGGGTGAAGCGGGTCTCCAGCACGTAGTTGATCTGGGACGGCGCGCAGGCGAAGCGGGCCGCCAGCTCGCTGCGCTGGAGCTCGAGCACGCCGCCCGCCCGCTCCAGCTCCCGTTTGAGATATTGCTCAATCAGGGAACACAGCGATGCCATGGCTCCTCCTCCCGGCGGATGCCTGAACCGGTGCGCCGGCCCGTCCCGATCCGGCGGCCGGGCCGGGCCGGGTCGGTGTTTTGACTATCTTTGACCTTTCGCCCCTATTATAGGGATCCCCCAACCCCGCCACAAGGGGGCAAGCCTGGTGAGGCCCTCCGGCCGCTGCCAGCCGCCGCCAGGTAGGGCCGGCAGGGACCGGCCGCCCGGCCCCCGAAACCAGGGGCGAAACCATGGGGTCGAACCCGCTCCAGGCCCTGGCCTGGAACGCGAACGCCTTCGGGAGGAGATGTTCACCCGTGCCTTTTGCGCCCCGCCCGCCTCTGGCCCAGCCCGATCCGGATCCCGATCCGCCCGCTCCGGCGCCGTGGGATCCGCCGGACCCGGACGCCGCGCCCGACGGGTCCCCCGTCCCGCCGGAGGTGCCGGCGGTCGCCGCCCGCCGCGCCCCGGGACGGGTGAGGCAGCGCTGGTGGGTTCCGGCGCTGCTGGCGCTGCTGATCCTCGCCCTGGTGGGCGGCGGGGCCTACTGGGCCTGGGCGGCGGGCCGCCAGGCCGGTTCGTCCGCGGACCTGCGCCCGGCGGCAACGGGTTCGGAGGCCCACCCCACCCCAGCAGAGGGTGCCCCGGCCGGCAGTGGGCAACGGCAGCCAGGGACCACCCCCGCCGCGGGCGGGGCTGCGGGCGAGCACGGGCCGGCCGGGCCGGCCGCGCCGGGCGGCGCCGCCGGTTCCACCGGCGCCGGGGGTCCTGCGGCGGGGAGCGCGGGTAGCCCCGGGCAGGCCGCGGGTCCCGGTGGGGACGGGCAGCCCGGTGGCGCTGGCCCGCAGGCCGGCGGCGACCCGGGCCCGGCGGCCGGGGGACCGGAGTACGACCTGCTGATCCGGGGCGGGCTGGTGGTCGACGGCAGCGGCCGGCCCGCCTTCCGGGCCGACGTGGCCGTCCGGGGCGACCGGATCGCGGCCGTGGGCCACCTGGAGGGCGCCCGGGCCAGGCGGGTCGTGGACGCCACGGGCCGGGTCGTGGCACCCGGCTTCATCAACGCCCACTCCCACACCTACGAGTACGTGGCCACGGTGCCGGGGGGCGACGCCGACCTGCTGCAGGGCATGACCACGGTGATCGGCGGGGTCGACGGCCGCTCGCCCATGCCCCTGGGGCCCTTCCTCCAGCGGTTGGAGCGCCAGGGCGCCGGGACCAACCATGCCCTGTTCGCCGGCCACGGCAGCCTCAGGGCGGCGGTGATGGGCACGGCCCAGCGGGCGCCGTCGCCGGCGGAGCTCCGGGCCATGGCCCGGCTGCTGGAACGGGCGATGGAGGACGGCGCCCTGGGGCTGTCCACGGGGCTCGAGTACGTGCCGGGCCGGTACGCCCGGACGGAGGAGATTGTCGCCCTGGCCCGGGTGATCGCTCCCTACGGGGGCATCTACTCGACCCACATGCGCAGCGAGGGCGACGCCATCGTCCAGGCGCTGGAGGAGGCCCTGACGGTGGGGCGGGAGGCCGGCGTGGCCGTCGACGTCTCCCACTTCAAGGTGGTCTATCACCGCAACTGGCCGGTGCAGCCCCGGCTCATCGCCATGATCCAGGAAGCGCGGGCAGCGGGGATGGAGGTGGTGGCCGACGTCTACCCGTACCGCTCGCCGGACTACGCCAGCGCCGTCCCCTTGGCCCGGGCGTGGGACCGCTACCCGGCCGGCGACCTGGTGATCCGGCACAGCCGGGTGGACGGTGCGGAGGGGAAGACCCTGGCGGAGCTGGCTCGGGCCCAGGGCATCGCGCCGGCCGAGGCGGCCCGGCGGCTGCTGCGGCGGGACCCGGGGACGCTGGCCACCGCGCTGGTGGTCGGCGAGGACAACCTGCGCCAGCTGTTGCGGCAACCCTTCACCATCATCTCCAGCGACGGCGGCGCCCGCTCACCCGCCGCCGCCCGGCGCGACCCCCGCCTGCACCCCCGCGTCTACGGCGCCTATCCCCGGGTCTTGGCCCGGTACGTGCGGGAGACGGGCGTGCTGACCCTGGAAGAGGCGATCCACAAGATGACGGGCCAGCCGGCCGCCTTCTTCGGCCTGCGGGATCGCGGCCTGGTCCGGGTGGGGATGTACGCCGACCTGGTGGTGTTCGACCCGGCGACCGTCACCGACCGGGCCACCTGGCAGCAGCCCGCCGTCCC
>DATCLH010000355.1:0-2465 GCA_036564035.1 Thermaerobacter sp. | reverse complement strand
CCAGCACCAGGGGCAGATCGCCCGGCGTCATGGGTTCGATGCGGATCTCGCCGGGTTCGAGCCGGACGTCGTGGGAAAGGGCCACCCCGCTCACCTCCCGCCAGGGCACCTTCATCATAGCATCCTTCCCCGCCCATCCTTGCCCGCTCCCCGCCGCACCCCGGCTCCGGATCCCGCCGCGGCGCTCCGGGGCCGGGACCCGCCCCCAGGGACCGGGGTCTAGACCCCCCCACCCCCCGGGTGGGGATAGGGCCGGAAGGTGGAACCGGCCGGCAGGTACAGGGGCGCCAGCAGGGCGGGATCGTCGCCGCCGGCGGCCAGCCGCGGCGCGGCCAGCCGGGCCACGGCCAGGGGCACGGCCCCCGGGTCGGCCACGACCACCGGCCCCGCCGGCCCCACCGGCCCCGGCTGGCGATCCGCTGCCGCCCCCTCTAGGCCCAGGGCGGCGCGGTGGTCGGGGTCGACGACCACGATCCACGTGTCCCCGGCGGGCCGGGCCGGTCCGGGCTGGGCCGGCCCGCCGGCGCCGTCCGCGGCGTCCCCGGGCGGCGGAGGGGCGGCGGCAGGACGGGCGGCCCGGCCAGCCAGGCCCGCAGGACCGCAGCGGGCAGCAGCTCCGGGCCCCAGAGCCGCTGGGGCGCCGCCGCGGCCGCCCCCCTGCCGCTCCCGCCGGCGGGGGCGTGATGGGCGGCGGGGCCGGGTTCGTCCCGGTAGGCGGCCACGTAGTACTCCCCGCGGCGGGCGGGCCGGATCACCAGCCAGACCCCGGCTCCGCCCGGGGCACCGGGCGGTCCGGGCGGCGCCCCCAGGGCCTCCGGCAGCGCCGCCCCCTCCGGGGCGGCGCTGGGCTCCGCCGGCCGGCCCGCGCCGCCGGAGGCCCCGGAAGGGACGGGGGTCGGCACCTGGGCCAGCTCCGGGACCCGGGCGGCCAGGACGACGGCGTCCAGGGTGCCGACGCCGGCCAGGGGGCGGTCCAGGGCGACGGCCAGGCCCTTGGCGGCGGCCAGGCCGATGCGCAGGCCGGTGAAGGAGCCGGGCCCCAGGGCCACGGCGACCCCGTCGAGCCCCCGGGGGCCGATGCCCGCCTGGCGGCAGAGGCGGTCGATGGCGGGCATCAGGGTCCGGTTCGTCCCGGGGGCGGCCAGCCGTTCCACGCCGGCCGGCCGGTCGCCCTTGACCAGGGCCACGCCGCAGCCGGGGCCGGAGGTATCGATGGCCAGGATCCACGTCACCGCTTGCCCTCGTCCTTTCCCGCTCCCGCCGGCTTTCCCGTTCCCGCCGGCCTTGCCGCCAGGGCCGCCAGCAGCCGCTGGGCCCGCGGCCCGGCGGCCCGGGCCGTGACCCGCCGCCCGTCGCCCACCGGCCCGGGAGCCAGCTCCAGCCACAGGGCGTCGCCGGGGATCCACCCGGGGGCCCGGTCGGCCCATTCGACGGCCACGGCGCCCGCGGCCTCTATCTCCGCCGGGTCCACCACGTCCCGCAGGGCGCCCTCGTCCTCCAGCCGGTACAGGTCCAGGTGGTAGAGGGGCAGGCGCCCGCGGTAGACATGGACCAGGGTGAAGGTGGGGCTGGACACCCGGCCCCGGTAACCGAGGCCGCGGGCCAGGCCCCGCACCAGGGTCGTCTTCCCCGCCCCCAGGGGGCCCGTCAGGGCGATCCAGTCCCCCGGCGCCAGCAGGGCGGCCAGTTCCTCACCCAGCCGTTCCATGGCCTCGGCCGAGGGGACGGAGGTGGACCAGGCCGTCACCGGCCGTCCACCTCCCGGCCGGCCTCCCGGGTCTCCCCGGCCCCGCGGGTCTCCCCAACGGCTCGGGGATCCCCGGCCTCCTGCGTCTCCCGGCCGGGGGCCCGGTGGGAGCGGGCCGCTGCGGCGGGACGGCCGGGAAGGATCCCCTGGGCCGCCTTGGGGGCCGCCTCGGGGGCGACCTCGGCGGCGTCGAAGAGGGTGAGCTGCACGCCTTCGCCGTCCTTTCGCCCGGAGGGTCCGGCCTGGCCGGTTGCCGGGCCGGTGGGTGCGGCCGGATCGGCCGCGGAGCGATCGACCATGGACGGATCCACTGCGCGCCGGCCGGCCGCGGGCTGATCGGCCACGGGCCGACCGGCGGCGACCGGCTCGGCGGGGGCCGGCTCGGCGGGGGCTGGCTCGCCGACCGCCGGCTCGGCGGCCGCCGCCGCTTCCCCTTCCGCCACCGGACCTCCCAGCCCCAGGATGCCCCAGGGGCCGGCCTCCGCCGCAGGGCCCGCCGCCCGCCGGCCCGGGGCGGCGGAGCCCGGGCCCCCCGGGCCCGCCGGCCGCGCCGCGCCCTGGGCGAGGGCCGCAGGGACCGGTTCCTCCCCCTCCGGCGGGACGGCCGGCCGCGGGCGGCCGGTGGCCGGTTCGCCGGCCGCAGGCGGGTAGTGGGGCGCCACGTGGTCGGGGTCGACCAGCTCCCGGTACTTGTCGATCACCTTCTTGAAATCGTGCC
>DATCLH010000354.1:0-2832 GCA_036564035.1 Thermaerobacter sp. | reverse complement strand
GCACGTTGTCGAACACGGTGAGGTGGGGGAAGAGGCGGATGTTCTGGAACGTCCGGGCGATCCCCAGCCGGGCCAGGGCGTGGGGCTTGAGGTCGTTGATCCGGCGCCCGTCGAAGGTGATGGTCCCCTCGGTGGGCCGGTAGACGCCCGTCAGCAGGTTGAACACCGTGGTCTTGCCGGCGCCGTTGGGGCCGATCAGGCCGACCAGCTCGCCGGCGTCCAGGTGGAGATCGACCCCGTCCAGGGCCTTGAGGCCGCCAAAGCGGATCCCCACCTTCTCCATGTGCAGCAAGGGCATCAGCGGGCACCTCCCTGGCCGGTGGCGGCATCGCTGGCAGCCTCTTCGGAGCGGAACCCGGGGAAGAACCCGGTCAGGGTCCGGGTGCCCAGCAGGCCCTGGGGCCGGAACAGCATGACCAGGATCAGCACCAGGCTGTAGAGGATCATCCGTACCTCCGGATAGGCCTGCAGGCCCGTCGACACCAGGGTGAGGAAGGTGGCGGCCAGGATGGCGCCGGGCAGGCTGCCGATCCCGCCCAGGACGACGAAGACCAGGATCTCGAAGGACTTGAGGAAGCCGAAGTTCTGGGGCTGGATCACGTAGAAGTTGTGGGCGTGGAGCCCGCCCGCCAGCCCCGCGAAGAAGGCGCTCAGGGCAAAGGCCATGACCTTGTAGGTCGTGGTCGGGACGCCCATGGCCGCGGCGGCCACCTCGTCTTCCCGCAGGGCCAGGGTGGCCCGGCCGTGGGCCGAGTGGGTGAAGTGGACGGTGACCAGGATCGCCGCCACCACGCACAGGTACAGGGCGGTCCAGCTGGTCAGGTGGTCGACCCGCATCCCCGCGGCGCCGCCCACGTACTCCACGTTGAGCAGGATGATCCGGACGATCTCCCCGAAGCCCAGGGTGACGATGGCCAAATAGTCCCCCCGCAGCCGCAGGGAGGGGATGCCCACCACCAGGCCGACCACCAGCGCGGCCAGCGCCCCCGCCAGCAGGGCGACGGCGAAGGGCATGTCCAGCTTCTGGGTGAGCACCGCCGAGGTGTAGGCGCCCACGGCCAGGAAGCCGGCGTGGCCGATGGAGAACTGCCCGGCCAGCCCCAGCACGATGTGCAGGCTGACGGCGGCCAGCACGTTGATGCCGATGTTCATCAGCACGTTCTCGTAGAACCGATCCAGCAGGCGGGTCGCCAGGGAAAACTGCACCACGGCGTAGACCAGGATCAGCCCTGCGCCCACCGCCGCGGCCCGCCGGGGTTGGGGTTTCACCATGCTGCCACTCCTCGCGATCCGGCTTTTCCGTCCTTGCTCGGACGCCTCAGACCTTCTCCGCGGTGCGCCGCCCGAACAGCCCCTCCGGCCGGAAGAGCAGGATGAGGATCAGGATCAGGAAGGCGGCGGCGTCCCGGAAGAGGGACAGGCCGGCGGCGCTGACCAGGGTCTCGACCATGCCGATGACCAGGCCCCCCACCATGGCGCCGGGGATCGAGCCGATCCCGCCCACCACCGCCGCGACGAAGGCCTTGAGGCCCGGCAGGACGCCCATCAGGGGGTCGATGCGGGTGTAGTAGAGCCCGTAGACGACCCCGGCGGCCCCGCCCAGGGCCGAGCCGATGGCGAAGGTGACGGAGATGGTGCGGTTGACCGAGATGCCCATCAGCCGGGCCGCCTCCAGGTCGAAGCTGACGGCCCGCATCGCCTTGCCGATCCGGGTCTTCTGGACGACGAACTGCAGGATCGCCATCAGCGCGACGCACACGGCCAGGATGACCAGGGCGTCGACGTTGATGCTGGCCCCCAGGATCTCCAGGCGCCGGTTGGCGAAGGGGCTCGGGTAGGCCTCCGATTGGGCCCCGCGCAGGTAGATCGTCGTGTACTGGAGGAACAGGGACACGCCGATGGCGGTGGTCAGGGCGGCCAGGCGGGGGAAGTTGCGCAGGCGCCGGTAGGCGACCCGCTCGATGGTGACGCCCAGCAGGGCCGACACCGCCATGGCCAGCAGCAGGGCGGGGATGAACCCCAGCCCCCATGCGGTCAGGGCGTAATAGCCGGTGAAGGCCCCGATCATGAAGACCTCGCCGTGGGCGAAGTTGATCAGCTTGATGATGCCGTAGACCATGGTGTAGCCCAGGGCGATCAGGGCGTAGATGGTGCCGACGGAAAGACCGATCAAAAGCTGCTGGAGCCAGATGTCCATACAGGCGGCATCCCCTTATACCGGTGGAACAGGTGGCGGCATACCGGTGGAACAGGCGGCGGCTGGCGCCGGTCCGGCCTGTCTGGACCCCGGGCGCCGCCGTGGTGCACCGGGCGGCGGCAGGAGGGGGCGGGCCCCCTCCTGCTCGAGCCGGATGGTTTCGTCGTGGCCGGTCGTGACCGGGTCCGGCGACCGGTCGTAGCCGGGGCCGGCGGCCGGCTCGGGACCGGGTTAGGGGTTGACCTTCGTCCGGAAGGTCTGCTGGCCGTCCTTGTACTCGATGACCACGGCCGCCTTCACCGGGTTGTGCTCTTCATTGATGGAGATGGTGCCGGTGACCAGCTGCACGTCCTTGGCCTGCTCCAGGGCGTCCTTGATCGCCACCGGGTCGGCTGAACCGGCCCGCTTGATGGCGTCGGCCAGCAGCATCACCGCGTCGTAGCCCAGGGCGGCGAAGCCGTCGGGCACCTTGTCGTACTCGGCCTGGAAGGCCTTGATGAAGTCCTGGATCCGGGGATCGGGGTCGCCCGCCGAGTAGTGGTTCGTGAAGAAGGTATTGTTCAGGTTCTCGGCGCCGGCCAGTTCGACCATGGTGGGCGAATCCCAGCCGTCGCCGCCCATGATCGGGATGTCGA
>DATCLH010000353.1:0-8769 GCA_036564035.1 Thermaerobacter sp. | reverse complement strand
TGCGGCTGGTGGACCAATGGCGGCGCGCCCTGGCCCGGGCGCGCCGGGGGGAACTGGCCGTCCTGCGCCAGCCCTGGAACCGGCCCGTCCCCGACGGGACCGTGGCCCCGTATCTAGTGAAGGTGCTCTGCGCGGACGAAGCCCGCCTGGCGGCCTGGGGCACCCGCTACGGCCTCCCCGCCCGCGGGATCTGCCACCACGGCCGCCTCCCCCACTTCGACCTCTGGGGGCCGCTGGCCGAGCGGGCCTGGGCCGAGCTGGCCCCCGCCACCCTGGGGACCGCCGGCCGCGGTAACCCCTCCGGCAGCGCAGGGATGCCATCGCCCGCACCGCTGGGCCTGCCCGCCGTCCCGCCGCGGCCGAACCCCGAGCAAGGAGGAGCCTCGCCCGTGAAGGATCCCGAACCCGCCCGCCCCGGCCCCAGCACCGCCGCCCCTTCGCCGGCGCCGGCCTCCCGGCCCGGCCGCGCCGTGCCCGGGCCCGTGGTCGCCGTCCACCGGGGGCCCTGGCCCGCCGGCGACACCGCCGCCCGGCTGGTCCGGACGGGATGGCCCGGCGCCAGGGCCCTCTACGACCGCTGGTTCCACGTGTTCGAGATCGCGCCCCTGGCCCCCGACCAGGCCCGGCAGCTGGCCCACGAGGCCGCCAGCCGCACCGGGTTCGCCACCTGGCGCCCCTACGCCGGCGCGGCCAGCCTCCTGCTGGGCGGCCCCGTGGGCACCCTGTGGCAACTGGCCCGGGAATGGGCCGGGGCTGGCCGCGCCCTGGCCCGGGCCCTGCTCTCCCTGCCCTTCGGCCACGGCGCCGGTGCGGCCGCGCCCGCCGGCGCGGCCGCACCGGCGGGGGCCGGCCCCGCCGGTTCCACCGCAGCGCCCGGCGACGGGCATGGCGGGCCCTTCCCCGGCATCGGGCCGGTGCCCGTGGCCGGCGGGCCCCGCCGGGTCGACTTCCGCGGGCGTTCCCTGGTCTTCGGCCAGCGCACCCTGATCATGGGCGTGCTCAACGTGACGCCCGACTCCTTCTCCGACGGCGGCCGCTACAACGCCCCCGACCGCGCCCTGCGGCGCGCCCTGGAGATGGTGGCCGAAGGCGTCGACCTGATCGACGTGGGCGCCGAAAGCGCCAACATCGCCGCCTCCAAGCCGGAGCTGGAGGAGGAGCTGGCGCGGCTGATCCCCGTGGTGGAGCGGCTGGTCCGGGAGGTGGACGTGCCCATCTCCATCGACACCTACAAGGCCCCCGTGGCAGAGGCGGCCCTCCAGGCCGGCGCCCACATCATCAACGACATCAGCGGCCTGCACGCCGACCCGGACCTGGCCGCCGTCTGCGCCCGCTACGGGGCCGGCGTGGTGATCATGCACCTGCAGGGCCACCCCCGGAACCTGACCCGGGATCCCCAGTACGAAGATGTGGTGCTGGACATCGCCCGCTACCTGCAGGAGGGAATCGACCGGGCGCTGCAGGCGGGGGTGCGGCCGGAGGCCATCGTGGTCGACCCCGGCATCGGCGTGGGCAAGCGCACCCGCCACAACCTGGAGATCCTCGAGAACCTGGGCGCCTTCCGCAGCCTGGGCTATCCCGTCCTGCTGGGCGCCTCCCGCACGTCGGTCATTGGCAACGTGCTGGAGACCCCCATCGGCGACCGGCTGGAGGGCACCCTGGCCACCACCGCCCTGGCCGCGGTCCACGGCGCCGACATGGTCCGGGTCCACGACATCCGGGCCAACGCCCGGGTCGCCCGCATGGCCGACGCCCTGGTCCGGGGATGGGACGAACCGGCCGCCGGCTGGCCCTTCGACGCCGTGACGGGGAAGCAACGGCGCCCCCTGCGGGAGCTGGGCCGCCTGCCCGCGGGGCCCGGCGCGGAGGATCGTCAGGCCTGAGTCCCTGAGGGCCGCGCGCCAGCCCTGCACCAGCCGGACGCTACCCGGCCGACGACACCCTCAGTCCAGCACGTGGTAGCGCAGGTACAGCTCGCCCTCGTGGAAGAAGGCGCTGGCCAGGCTCAACCGGACCAGGGGCTCCAGCGGGTGGGGCCCCATCACCATGGTCTTGTCGCCCTCATCGCCGACGATCTTCGGCGCCACGGTCCAGAACAGCTCGTCCACCACACCGGCCTCCAGCATGGCGAAGTTGACCGTCGGGCCGCCCTCGCTCAGCAGCCGGCGGATGCCGTACCGCTCGCGCAGCAGGGCCAGGGCCGCCCGCATCTCCACCTTCTCCTCGCCGGCGAAGGCCACGTCCGCCACCTGCTGTACCGCCTCGACCTTGTCGGCAGGCGCGGCCCGCCGCGTCAGCACCAGGGGCCGGCGGGGCGCTTCCCGGAAGAAGCGGGCGTCCAGGGGCAGGTCGCAGGAGCCCGTGATGACCACCGGCAGGGGCTGGGCGGGCAGGCCCCGGGCCTGGCGGCGCTCGGCGTATTCATCGGGCACCCGCGGCGGGACGTCGTAGGCGCGGACGGTCCCGGCCCCGCGCAGGACCGCGTCCACCGGCGCCCGCAGGCGCGCCATCAGGCCGTGGTCGACCTTGCTGCCGATGGGCTCCTTGATGGCGCCCCGGCCCATGGTGACCTTCCCGTCCACCGTGGAGACCATGTTGACCAGCACGTAGGGCCGGTGGGGCGGCCCATCGGGCAGGTCCAGGTCGTCGTAGATGGCCAGGGGATCGGGCCACGGCCGCGCCTCGGGGTAGAGCTGCTGCACCGGGATCACCTGCCTTGGATCTGGTTTGACCTTCCAGGACGGGGTTCCGGCTCGATCTTATCGTTGCCCGGGGGCGGGTGCCAGCGCCACGGGCGGGTCACCTGCCGCGCCACGGCCACTGACGGTGAGGCGGCCGACAAGCAGCGTGGCGAAAGCGCCATGGGCGGGCCACCGGCTGTGCCACGGCCACGACCACGGGCCACGCCAGGGCCACCACGGGCACCGGGACGGGGCACCCGGCGCCCGCACGATGCCCAGAACGCTCCACCCAAGGAAGGTCGAAAGGGCAGCCTGGAAGGCGCGGGGCCGATAAAAACGCCGGGCGGCGTGGCTGCCGCCACGCCGCCCGGCGTGCCCGTTGCCTGCTGTGCGAGGGGCGGGACTCGAACCCGCACGGGATAAACCCACACGCCCCTCAAACGTGCCTGTCTGCCAGTTCCAGCACCCTCGCACGGCCGCCCGGCTGTTAATGAAGGAACTCCGGGCTTGGATGGGAAAGGCGGACAGGATCACCTGTCCGCCGGTGCCGAAGGTGGGATTCGAACCCACACGGGCGTAAGCCCACGGCGCCCTGAACACCGCGTGTCTGCCAGTTCCACCACTTCGGCATGTGCCGCGCGCCGGGATCGGCTGCGCAGTTCGTAATATAGCACCTGGCCGGGCCGGGTGCAAGACCCCCGGATCGCTCGCCTCATTCCCGCCCGCGGTCCGGCGCGACGGCGGCGGGCCCCAGCGCCACGGCCAGCTGCCGCACCCGGCCCCACGCGGCCGGCAAGCGCCGGTAGAGCCAGTCGTACACCCGATAGTCCCGCAGCACCCCGGCGACGAAGTGGCGGGTCTCCGGGAAGGGGATGGCCCGCGGGCCCTGGCGCGGGTGCCAGTGGCCCCGGGCGATCCACGTCGCCACCGTACCCTCGCCCCCGTTGTAGGCCGCCAGGGCCGCCACGGGATCGCCGTCGAAGCGCTCCAGCAGGTAGGCCAGGTACCAGCACCCCAGGCGCAGGTTGACCTGCGGCTCGAACAGGCGATCGGGGTGAAAGGAGGCCATGCCGAGGCGGCTCGCCGCCCAGGCCCCGGTCTCGGGCATGATCTGCATCAGCCCCCGCGCCCCCCGCTCCGACACGGCGCCCGGCTCGAAGCCGCTCTCCCGGCGCACCACCGCCGCGACCAGCAGGGGATCGAGACCGCAGGCCCGGGCCTCCCGCCGGATCAACTCCGCCATGGGGACCGGGTAGATCGCATAGAGGACGACGAGCCCCACCAGAACGGCCAGCAGGGCGCCCGCCGCCCATCCCAGCCAGCGGCCGGCGCTCAGCACCGTGGGTCACCCCCGAGGGCGTCATCCCCGGGGTCGCCGGCTTGGGGTCCTTGGGGCGGGTGCGATGGCGGCGCGGGATGGGACAGCGGGCCATCGCCGCCGCCACCCAGCTCCACGCCCGGTGCCGCCGCGGGCGGCTGCGCAGGCGCAGGCGGCTGGGCGGCCCCCGGCGAAGGGGGACCCGCCGCCGGCTTCGCCGCGGCCGGAGGCGCAGCGAGGGCGGGCGGTTCGACCGCCGCGGACGGCACGGGGTCCGCCGGCGGCGCGCCCAGCACGTAACGCCGCCAGGCGCCTTCCACCTGGCGCCGGGTGGCGTCCCAGTCGCCGCCGTTGTCGATCACCACGTGGGCCCGCGCGGCTTTTTCTTCCAGGGGCATCTGGGCCGCCATGCGCCGCTCCAGCTCCTCCACGGACAGGTCGGGGTCCCGCCGGCCCAGCCGTTCCAGCCGGACGGCCTGCGGGGCGGTGACCACCCAGACCTGGTCGACGAGCCCCTCGGCGCCCACCTCGAACAGCAGGGGTACGTCCCAGACCACCGCCGGGTATCGCCCCGCGGCCATCAGGGACTGGATCTGCTCCCACGTGCGCGCCCGGATCGCCGGGTGCACGATGCTCTCCAGGGTCCGGCGGGCCGCCTCGTCCCGGAAGACCCGGCGCCCCAGGGCCCGGCGGTCCAGGGTACCGTCGGGGTGGAGGATCTCCGGGCCGAAGGCCTCCACCAGCCGGGCCAGGGCCGGCTCGCCCGGTTCCACCACCTGGCGGGCGACGGCGTCGGCATCCACCACCGCCGCCCCCAGGGAGGCCAGCAGGCGGGCCACGGCGCTCTTGCCGCTGCCGATCCCGCCCGTCAACCCGATCAGGACGGGCCGGCCCGCGGGCCGCGGCGCGGCGGTGCGGGCGGCGGCACCGTCCCCAGGTCGACCCGTCACAGGTCGACCCGCCGGCCGCCCAGCTTCTCCAGCGAGCTCTCCCGCAGGGGCTTCTCGGAACTGACCGTGAGGCGCCAGCGGCCGCCGTCCAGGGGCTTGATGGCCAGCTCCCCCGTGACGCCCAGGTTCTGGCGCAGCCGCTGCACGGCGGCCTCGAGCTTCTTCGGATCGTCGAACTCCAGGGCCACGACCATCATCTCGGCTTCCTCCCTCCGGGGCACCGTCGCGCCCCTCTGGCCCGCCGCCGGGTTCCACGAGCCGGCCTGCGCCCGCTGACGGGCCGGGTTCCACCGGCCGGCTTTGCGCCAGGCCGGGTTCCACCGGCCGGCACCCGTCCGAGCCCGTCCCCCGGACGAACCGGCCCCAGGGCCGCCGGCCCCGCGGCTCGTGATCCGGGAAACGGGGTGCCGGTGCGGCGCCATGGCGATTATACAGCCCGCGGGCGGGCCCGCGCTGCCCGCGCCGCGCCCTGGACCGCCCGTCCATCGCGCAGCCCCCATCTCCTTGAACCCCGCCTCCTGCACCCCGCGGCCTGCGCGGCCACCCGGCTCGGGGCCGCCATCCCGCGCCAAGCCTGATCCCGATATTTTTCCTATTCTGTTGAACCAAGCCCCGATGACCATGGATTCAATAATGCCGCGTAAATGTCGACTTTTTATAATTTCGACGACAACCGTAGATCGTTGACCTTTTCGCTGACGAGGAGGGAAAGCGATGCGGGCTACAGCGATGGAGCAGGCTACCCCGGCGGCCCGGGTCACCGGCCGGGCCGGCCGGAGCCGGTGGCAGGGCCTGCCCCTGGTGGGCGCGGTCCTGGTACTGGCCTTCGTGCTGTCCGGGCCGACGGCGGCCCTGGCCATCGCCGCGAAGCCCTTGGAGAAGGGCGGTGGCGCCGGGGCGGCGGGGTCCGGTCCGGTGGCCGTGACGGCGAAGGTCTCCCAGGTCGCCGCCGATCGATCCACGATCGCGACGGGCGGCCTGGTGGCGGCAGCCCAGCGGGCCGCCGCCAAGGATGGGGTCGAACCGGAGCGCCGGGGTACGACGGCGGACCGGTCCGATAAGACCGGCGGGGAGAAGGAGCGGTCCACGGGTGTCCAGGCGACCGGCGCTGTGACGGGCAAGGCCCCGCGGGCCGGTTCGTCCCAGGAGAACGCCCGCGCCGCCGGGAAGGAAGGCCGCACCGCCGCCACCGCCGCCCAGCGCGGGACGACGGGGCGGGCGATGCACCTCACCCCGCGGGAGCTGCGGCTCCTGGCCCAGATGATCGAGGCCGAGGCGGCCGCGGAGCCCTACGAGGGCAAGGTGGCTGTGGGCGCCGTCATCCTCAACCGCGTCCGCAGCCCCCTGTTCCCGGACACCGTGGAGGAGGTCATCTTCCAGCCCTGGCAGTTCGAGCCGATCCTGAACGGCTGGTTCTGGCGCGAGCCCAGCCCCGCCTCGTGGCGGGCGGCGCGGGACGCGGCGCGGGGCGTGGACCCCACCGGGGGGGCCCTGTACTTCTGGAATCCGGCCAAGTCCGGTTACCAGCCCCACCTGGAGTCGCGGCCCAGCGCCGGTTGGATCGGCAACCACCGCTTCGCCTACTGAAGGCCGTGGGACATCGCGCGATCGCGCAAAGTCGATGAATCCAGCGCAGACGTCAGCGCGGGAACGGTCGACCCGTGGACGCAAGCGCCGGCGGGGGCTCGTGGCAGCCCCCGCCGGCCTTTTTGCATAGCTCGTCGCTCGCCCCATGGTGCGAGCCGAGGCGGACTTACAGTACCTTCCGTGAACTTACGCGAACTGACGGTGAACCTCCCATATCATGCCTCTCCAATGGCCCGGAAACTTTTTGCTAATGCTTACGAATGTTGCGCTTCCCTATAATTCATTTCGTCCATGTTACAACACCATTTCTCCGGGGAGGGAGAGGCATTGGCGAATTCGCGGTGGCGGCGCGCGCTGGCAGGCCTGATGGCCGGGGTGAGCCTGACCGTCCTGGCCGTGATGGGCAGCACGGCCCCGGCGGCGGCAGCCCAGGGCGGCCCGGCCTTTGTGACCCACTACGTCCAGCGCGGCGAGACGGTGTGGCAGATCAGCCGGCGGTACGGCGTGCCGGTCCGGGATATCGTCGCGCTGAACCGCCTGCCGTCGGCCAACGTCGTCTGGGCGGGGACGTACCTGGCGATCCCCAGCGTCGATCGGTACGACATCTACACCGTGCGCCGCGGGGACACCCTCTTCAAGATCGCCCGGGCCTACGGGCTGACGGCCGCCGCCCTGATGGAAGCCAACACCCTGGGCAGCGACCTGATCATGCCCGGGCAGCGGCTCATCGTCCCCCTGGCCGGCTGGCAGGGCAGCACGCCGGCCTACCAGGCGCCGGCGACGACCGCGCCGTCCCGGCCGGTGACCGGCGGGGCCGGTGTGCACGTCAGCGACTACGAGCTGCGCCTGCTGGCCCAGATGGTCGAGGCCGAGGCCGCCGGCGAGCCCTACGTGGGCAAGGTGGCCGTGGCGGCGGTGATCCTCAACCGGGTGAAGAGCCCGCTGTTCCCCGACACGGTGGCGGACGTGCTGTTCGAGCCCTACCAGTTCGAACCGGTCCTGAACGGAACCTTCTGGCAGGAGCCCAGCGCCGAGTCCTGGCAGGCGGCCATCGACGCCGTCAACGGCTGGGACCCCACCGGCGGCGCCCTGTACTTCTGGAACCCGGTCAAGGCGGGCTACCAGCCCTTCCTGGAGAGCCGGCCCAGCGCCGGTTGGATCGGCAATCACCGGTTCGCCTACTGAGGGTTCGGCTACGGAGGGGTCGCCTGCGGAGAACCGGCGCCGCGCCGGTGGAGCCGGACCGGCGGCGCCGGCCCGGGCGAGCCAAGGCGTTGGGTTGCGGCCCGGACCAGCAGGGTTTGCGAAATCGAACGGGGCGGGGGACCATCCCCCGCCCCGCGCCGTTTCCGGGGTTGAGGCGGGGGCGCCGCGGCCAAGCTACGGGTGACAGGCGGAGAAAGGAGCGACCGCCATGACCCCACGCGACGTGAAGGACAATCCCGCCGGGAACGGCAACCGGACCGGCGCATCGCGCGAGGTGGCCAGCGTCTCCGGCCGGGCGACGGGCGCATGGCGCGAGGCGGCCGGCGTTCCCGGTCAGGCGACGGGCGTCCCTCGCGAGACAGCCGTCGCCTCCGGTCCGGCGGCGGGCCCGTTCCCACGGGCCGCGTCACCCGCCGCGGACCGCGCCGGCCCCGGCGCCGGCCATCCCTTGGCCACCGCCGGCGGTTCCGGCCGGGGGCCCGCCGGCGCCGCGGGCGCCCCCGGGGCGGGGCCGGGTCACCCGCAAGGCGGCCGGCGGCCGGTTCAACCCGAACCCGGGGCCCCCGAGCGGGCGGACCTGACGGCGACGGGGGCGCCCGCCTCCTTCACCGACGACGACCGCTGGATCGACGAGCTGGAGGAACTGGCCGACGCCCAGGCCCGGGCCATCGGGGTCCGGCCCCAGGTGGAGTTCGAGATCCCCGGCCTGCGGGTCACCGCCGACATCGGTGGCCCCGAGCCCGGCGCTACCGCCTACGGGGCCCCGGAGGCAACCCGGCCCGCCCCTGGCGCCGGCGGTCCTGCCACCCCGGACACCGCGCAGGACGGCGGCCGCCCCGCCTCCCGACGGCCGGGCGACGGGCCCGCCGGCCGCTGAGCTCGCCGCGCCTCCCCCGAGCCGCCCCAAGGCCCCCGCCGGTTCGTCCGGGGGCCGGGGCGACAGGCCTGACAGCCGGGCGGGGGCCGGGCCGGGGCGGTGAGCCGTGCCCGGCCGCGCCCCCCGCCGGCCCACCTCATCCCCATGACC
>DATCLH010000352.1:0-4872 GCA_036564035.1 Thermaerobacter sp. | reverse complement strand
TGCTGGCCGCCGCGGCGGGCGGCCGGGTCGTCCTGGAGAATTACGCCCCCGGCCGGGACGCCGCCTCGACGCTGGCCTGCCTCCAGGCCCTGGGCACGGCGGTGAGCCGGCCGGCACCGGGCCGGGTGGTGCTGGATGGTCCCGGGATCGGGGGCTGGCGCCCCCCGGCGTCCCCCCTGGATGCCGGCAACTCGGGCACCACCATGCGGCTTCTGCTGGGCCTCCTGGCGTCCCGCCCCTTTGCCGCCACCCTGACGGGGGATGAATCCTTGCGCCGCCGGCCCATGGGCCGGGTCGTCGAGCCTCTGCGGCGCATGGGGGCGCGGATCACCGGGCGCGACGGCGGCCGGCTGGCCCCCCTCACCGTGCACGGCGGCGCCCTTCAGGCGATCCACCACGACAGCCCCGTGGCCAGCGCCCAGGTCAAGAGCGCCATCCTCCTGGCCGGGCTGTTTGCCGCCGGACGAACCAGCGTGCGCGAGCCCGCCCTCTCCCGGGACCACACGGAGCGGCTTCTGCCCCTCTTCGGCATCCCGGTGGAGCGGGACGGCCTGACGGTAGCCGTGCGGGGCGGCGGGCAGCTCCGGGCGCCCGAACGGCTGGTCATCCCGGGCGATCCCTCGGCCGCGGCCTTCTACCTGGCGGCCGCCGTGCTCTGCCCGGACAGCCGGGTCACCCTGCAGGGGGTGGGGGTCAACCCGACCCGGACCGGCTTCCTCGAGGTGCTGGCGGCCATGGGGGCCCGGCTGCAGGTGGCGGTCCGGGATGGGGCCGGTTCGTCCGGCACGGTGGGCGGCCGCGCCCCCGTCGGCCCCCCCAGCGTCCCCGCCAGCGAACCCTCCACCGCCGGCCTTCCCGGCGAGCCGGTGGCGGACCTGACCGCCGAGACCTCGGCCCTGGAGGCGGTGGAGATCGCCGGCGACCTGATCCCCCGGCTGATCGACGAGATCCCGGTCCTGGCGGTCCTGGCCACCCAGGCCCGGGGGACGACCCGCATCCGCGATGCCGCCGAGCTGCGGGTCAAGGAGACGGACCGCCTGGCCGCCCTGGCCGCCGAGCTCCGCAAGATGGGGGCCCGGGTCACCGAACACCCCGACGGCCTGGACATCGAGGGGCCCACGCCCCTCCAGGGCGCGGTGGTCTCGGCCCGGGGCGACCACCGCATGGCCATGGCCCTGGCGGTGGCGGGCCTGGTGGCGGCCGGCGAGACGGTGATCGTGGACGCGGGCAGCGCCGCCGTCTCGGACCCCGCCTTCTTTGCCAACCTGCGCCGGCTGGGAGCACCCGTCGCGGGGCCCCCCGCAGGACCTGCCGGCGGGCCCGCGGCCGGCCGGCCCGCCAGCGGCTCCCCGGCGAGCCCCCCGCGCGGAACGGCGGCCCCACGCCGGTACCCGGGGAAGGGGGCTGCGGCCGCCCGCGCGGAGGCCAAGGCCCGCCGGCTGGCCGTCCTGGGCCACCCCATCGGCCACAGCCTCTCGCCCGTCATGCAGGCGGCCGCCTTCCGGGCCGCCGGCCTGCCCTGGTCCTACACCGCCTGGGACGTGCCACCCGGGGACCTGGCCGCCGCCCTGGCCCAGGTGCGGTCCGATCCCGCCTGGGCCGGCGTCAACCTGACCATCCCCCATAAGGAGGCCGTCCTGCCCCTGCTGGATCGGGTCGACCCCGCGGCCCGCCGCCTGGGCGCCGTCAACACCGTGGTCCGGGAGGACGACGGAACCCTGGTGGGGTACAACACCGACGGGGCCGGGTTCCTCCGCGACCTGGAAGAACACGGCCTGCCGGCCGGGCAGCTGGCGGGCCGCCGGGCCCTGATCCTGGGGGCCGGCGGCGCGGCGCGGGCGGTCGCCTTCGCCCTGCTGGACGTGGGGATGGACGTGATCCTGGCCAACCGGACGGAGGAGCGGGCCGCGGCGCTGGCCCGGGACCTGGAGCGGGCGGGGGCTCAGGGCCGCCGGGCGCCGGGGCCGCGGGTGCAGGTCTTGACCCTCGACGATCCCCGCCTGCCCGCCGTGGCCGCCGGCTGCTGGCTGGTGGTCAACGCCACCAGCGCCGGCATGCCCCCGCAGGAGGGCATCGATCCCCTGCCCGCGACCTGCCGTCCCCACCCCGGCCAGGTGTTCTACGACCTGGTGTACCGGCCGGCGGTCACACCCTTCCTGGCTCGGGCGGCCGCCGCCGGCGCCCGGGCCATCGGCGGCCTCGGCATGCTGCTCCACCAGGGGGCGGCCGCCTTCGAACACTGGACGAACCGGCCCGCCCCGGTGGCGGCCATGCGGGCTGCCCTGGAGGCCGCCCTGGCCGGGCGGGACGCCGCCGGCACGGGGCCGGCCCCATCCACCGAGCAAGGAGCGTGAACCCCTTGGCCTTGCGGCTGCTCACCGCGGGAGAGTCCCACGGGCCCGGCCTGGTCGCGGTGCTGGAGGGGATCCCCTACGGCCTTCCCCTCACCGCCGCCGACATCGACCGGGACCTGGCCCGGCGCCAGCGGGGCTACGGCCGGGGCGGCCGGATGAAGATCGAGCAGGACCGGGTGCGGATCGTCGGCGGGGTTCGCCACGGGCGGACCCTGGGCAGCCCCATCGCCTTGTGGATACCCAACCGGGACTGGGCCAACTGGGAGCGGGCCATGGCGCCGGAACCCCTCGATCCCGCCGCCCGGGCCGGCGCCGCGGCGGACTGGCGGCTCGAGCCCGTCACCCGGCCCCGTCCTGGCCACGCCGACCTGGCCGGGGCACTGAAGTACGGCGCCCGGGACATCCGGGACGTGCTGGAGCGGGCCAGCGCCCGGGAGACGGCGGCGCGGGTGGCCGCCGGGGCCGTCGCCCGCAAGCTCCTTGGCTTGTTCGGCGTGCGCATCCAGAGTTACGTGCTGCGCATCGGGGAGGTGGCCATCCCCTCCCCCGCCCTGGACTACGGTGAAGACGGGCAGCCGCGGGTCGACCCGGACGCCCTGGAAGCGGCCACCGAGGCGTCCCCCGTCCGCTGCCCGGACCCCGCGGCGTCGGAGCGGATGGTGGAGGCGATCCGGGCCGCCGGGCAGGCCGGCGACACCCTGGGGGGCGTGTTCGAGATCCTGGTCACCGGGGTGCCCGCCGGTCTGGGCAGCCACGTCAGCGGCGACCGGCGCCTGGAAGGGCGGCTGGCGGGGGCCTTGATGGCCCTCAACGCCATCAAGGGGGTGGAGGTCGGCCTGGGCTTTGCGGCGGCCGCCCTGCCGGGCTCCCGGGTCCACGACCCCATCGGCTTCCGCCGGCCCCCGGCGACGGGCCGGCCCCCCGCGGGAGCGGCGGCGGCCGCCGTCCGGGCCGGCGCTGACGGCTGGCGGGGCCCGGCGGCCGGGTTCTTCCGGTATCGCAACGGCGCCGGGGGCATCGAAGGCGGCATCACCAACGGCGAGCCCCTGGTCCTGCGGGCGGCGATGAAGCCCATCGCCACCCTACGCCGGCCCCTGCCGTCGGCGGACTTGCTGACGGGTGAGCCCTTCGCCGCCCACCACGAGCGGTCCGACATCTGCGCCGTCCCGGCGGCGGCGGTGGTCGGCGAGGCCATCGTCGCCCTGGAGCTGGCCTCCGCCTGGCTGGAGAAGTTCGGCGGCGACAGCATCGACGAGATCCGCCGGAACTACGCAGCCTACTGCGAGCGCCTGGCCGCGTGGGTGGCCGGCCCCACCGGTGGCGCCGGGGAGGAGGAATCCCGGTGACCCGGGGTCCGCGACAGCCCCAGCCGCCAGGCCTGCCGCAGCCGCGGCGGCTCATCCTGATCGGCCTGATGGGCGCCGGCAAGACCACGGTGGGACGGGCCCTGGCCGGGCGGCTGGGCTGGGCCTTCCTGGACCTGGATGAGCTGATCGAGCAGTCGGCGGGCCGGGACGTCCCCGCCATCTTCGCCCAGGAGGGGGAGGCCGGCTTTCGCCGGTGGGAGGAGGGGGCGCTGGCCACGGCCCTCGCCCTGGAGCGGGTGGTGATCGCTACGGGCGGCGGGGTCGTCCTGTCGGCGGCGAACCGGGAGCGGCTGGCGGCCGAACCCTGGGTGGTCTGGCTGGAGGCCCCGCCGGACGAACTGGCCCGGCGCCTGGCGGGCCCGGGGGCGGCCACCCGCCCCCTGCTGGCCCCGGCGGCAGGCGACGGGCCCGGCGGAGTGGCCGAGGGCGTCGTCACCGGCCCGGCGGGACCGGCGGCGGCCAGCTCCGCCGAGCACCGCGCCGCCCTCACCCGGCGGCTGGCCGGCCTCCTGGCCGCCCGGAGCGCCTTCTACGCAGCCGTCGCCCGCCACCGGGTCGACACCACCGGCCGCACCGTCGAGCAGGTGGTGGAGGACGTCCTGGGACGGCTGGGCCTCGCTGGCCATGCGGAGGCCGGGGCCGGCACCCCCGCGCCGCAGCCACTCCCCGTCCCCGTGGAGGGATCCTCTCCCGCCGTCCCCGGCAGGGAGGGGGTCGCGGTGGTTTCGGTACCCCCGCCGGCATCCCCCGAAAGGACCGGATCCGCGGCGGGGGCACCCCGGCCGGATCTGATCGTCGAGGCCGGCCCCCAGCGCTATCCGCTCTGGGTCCTGCCGGGGGTGGTGGCGGGACCCGGGGGACCGGGCGTCGCCCTGGACGAGTTGATCCGCCTCGCGACCGCGGGGGGACGGCTTTCCGGTGGGTCCCCTCCCGAGGCCAAGGTCCCCGCTGGCGGCCCTGGCGCCAGCAGCACCCCGGTCAACGCCGGCTCCGCCCCGCCGGTGCCGGCAGGTGGCGGCGGTGGGCCCGTCGCCCTTCTGGTCAGCGACCCGGTGGTCTCCGCCCTCTACGGCCAGCGGGTGGCCGCCGCCCTGGAGCGGGCCGGGTTCCGGGTGGCCCGGGCCGTGGTGCCCGCGGGCGAGGAGGCCAAG
>DATCLH010000351.1:0-1700 GCA_036564035.1 Thermaerobacter sp. | reverse complement strand
CCGGTGGCCGGCCACAACTGGCCGGCCCAGCGCCGGTTTCGGCCGGGGGGGCGGGGCCTGGCCAGCGCCATCGGCGCCACGGTGTACCTGGCGCCCGCTGCCCTGATCCCGGCCCTGCTCGCCGGTTGCCTGGTCGCCCTGTGGCGCCGCCGCACCCCCTGGGTGGGGATCGTCGGCTTTCCCCTGGGGCTGGTCTTCATGGCGGTGGGGCACGTCCCCGGCTGGCGGGTGCTGGCGGCGGTGGCGGCCATGGTGACCGTGGGGCTGCGCTATTTGCAGTGGACCCGCCAGCGCGGCCGGTGGATCTAGGGTTCTGGCGGTTGGAACCGGAGTCCCGATGGTTGGGGCTTGGCAGCGTCCCGGGCAGGACGAGCGGCCAGCGGCCTTGACACGGGGAACGTTTGTTCTGTAATCTGTATCCAGTGACCCGGTGGCCCGCGGAACGGGCCCGTCGAGCCGGGCGACCATCGCCCTGGCGGAGGCCGGCCGGGCCCGGCCCCCGATGGGGGACTTTCTGTCCGCTGGAGGGACAAGCCGTGTTCCGCATCCTGCACCTGGCGGATCTCCACTTGGGTTGGGAGCCGCGGTTCATGGCCCCCGACCGCAGGGCCGAACGGCGGCGGCGCCGCGACGGCCTGCTCGCCCGGGCGGTCGACTTCGCCCTCGATGAACGTCACCGGGTCGGCCTGGTGGTGATCGCCGGCGACCTGTTCGAGACCCACCGGCCCGAGGAGCGGCTGGTTCAGGAGGTCCTGGCCCAGTTGCGCCGCCTGGAGGACGGCGGGATCCCCGTGGTCACGGTGCCCGGCAACCACGACGAGATCACCTACCACGACTCGGTCTACCGCCGCTTTGCCGCCGCCTGGCCCGGCGTGCTGGTGCAGAACCCCCTGCCTGCCCACGTGGCGACCCTGACGGTCGCCGGCCAGCCCGTCCACGTGTACAGCCTGGCCTACACCGGCGGCCTCACGCCGGTGGGCGCCCCGCTGGCCACCTTCCCCCGGCTGGACGAGCCCGGCTTCCACCTGGCCGTCTTCCACGGAACCCTGGGGACCTGGGCCGGTGACCGCAGCCTGCCCCTGGACCGGGAGGCCCTGGGCCGGGCGGGTTACGACTACGTCGCCCTGGGCCACATCCACCAGGCCCTGGAGGAGCGGCTGGGATCCACCCCCGCCGTCTATGCCGGCGCGGTGGAGGGAAAGGGCTTCGACGATCCCGGCACCGGCGTCCTGACCCTGGTCGAGGTGGAACCCGGCCGGGGGGTGGTGGCCGTCCGCCGGCAGCCGGTGGCCTTTCAGCCGATGGAGACCCTGGTCATCGATGCCGGCAGCTTTCCCGATGCCGCGGCCCTGGGCGACTACCTGGCTGGCCTGGCGGGGCCCGACCGCATCCTGCGGGTGCGGCTGGAGGGGGCGCCCGCCTTCGCCGTGGACGGGGAGGCGCTGGTGGCCGAGCACGGCAGCCGCTTCTTCCACCTGGCGGTATTCCACGGCACCCTGGGCGAGTGGGGCGGCGAGCGCAGCCTGCCCCTGGACCGGGAGGCCCGGGGCCGGGCCGGTTACGATTACGTGGCCCTGGGCCACATCCACCAGCCCCTGGAGGAGCGCCTGGGGGACACGCCCGCGGTGTACTGCGGAGCGGTGGAGGGGAAGGGGTTCGACGACCCCGGCGCCGGCTGCTGGACCCTCGTGGAGGTGAGC
>DATCLH010000350.1:0-19087 GCA_036564035.1 Thermaerobacter sp. | reverse complement strand
AACGACCCGGCCGACCCGGCCCGCCTCTACCGCTTTGCCGACGGGCGGGGCACCTTCGGCATCATCGCCTCGGTCTCCCAGCCCTTCTGCGCCAGCTGCGACCGGATCCGGCTGACGGCCGACGGCAAGATCCGCAACTGCCTGTTCGCCGTCGAGGAGTACGACCTGCGGGAGCTGTTGCGCGGCGGGGCCGACGACGCCACCCTCGAGGCGGCCATCCGGCGGGCGGTGTGGGTCAAATGGGCCGGCCACCTGATCAACCAGAAGGGCTTCGTCAAGCCTCGGCGGGCGATGTACGCCATCGGGGGGTGAGCCACCCGAGGAGTGGCCGCCGGCCGTCCGGGTCCCCGGCCGGGGACTGGCCCCCGTCCCGTTGCCGCGGTATCCTGGTGGCAACTGGAGGGATGGCAATGGCTGAAGGGACCTTCGACCGGCAGGCCTTTGACCGGCAGGCCGCCTGGGCACTGCTCACCGAGTTCACCCAGAGCCCCCACCTCATCAAGCACGCCCTGGGGGTGGAGGCGTGCATGCGCTACTACGCCCGCCTCTTCGGCGAAGATGAGGAAAAGTGGGGGATCACCGGCCTGCTGCACGACTTCGACTACGACCGCTACCCCTCCCTGGAGGACCACCCCTTCCGCGGCGCGGAGATCCTGCGGGAGCGGGGCTGGCCGGAGGAGATCGTCCGGGCCATCCTGTCCCACGGGGACCACACCGGCGTGCCGCGCCAGACCCCGATGGAGAAGACCCTGTACGCGGTGGACGAGCTGACGGGCTTCGTCATCGCCTGCGCCCTGGTCCGCCCCAACGGGCTCGCCGACCTGACCGTCCAGTCGGTCAAGAAGAAGTTCAAGGACAAGGCCTTCGCCCGCGGGGTGAACCGGGAGGACGTGATCCGCGGGGCGGAGGACCTGGGCATCCCCCTCGACCAGCACATCGCCCACGTTATCGAGGCCCTGCGGGGCATCGCGCCCCAGCTGGAACTGGCCGGCTGAGGGCCGGACCGGGCTGGTCGCCGGCGGGCCGGAGCCCCGACGGCGGAAGCCGGGGGGCGGAACCCGGCCAGATCCCGGGACGAACCGGCCGTGCCACCGGCCTGCCGGCGCCGCCGGCCCCGGGCGGCAGGGCGGGAGGAAGCGGCCATGCGCATCGTCTCCCTGGCGCCCAGCAACACCGAGATCGCCTTCGCCCTCGGCCTGGGCGAGCACGTGGTGGGCGTCGACGACCACTCGGACTACCCGCCTGAGGTGGCGAACCTGCCGCGGGTAGGTCCCGACCTGTCCGTCGACGTGGACCGGGTCGCCGCCCTGCGCCCCGACCTGGTCCTGGCGTCCCTGAGCGTCCCCGGCATGGAGCGGAACGTGGAGGCCCTGCGCCAGCGGGGGCTGCCCTACCTGGTCCTGGATCCGCGGCGCTGGCCGGAGGTCCTGGCCTCCATCGAGGCGGTGGCCGCCGCCACCGGACGGGAGGAACGGGGCCGGGCGCTGGTCCACCACCTGCAGGCCCGGGCGGCGGCGGTGCGGCGGCGGATGGCCGCCCTGGCGGCCCGCCGCCGCCGGCCGTGGCGGCTGTACCTGGAGTGGTGGCCGCGGCCCCTGATCACCCCGGGGCGGCAGAGCTGGTTCACCGACATGGCGGAGCTGGTGGGCGGACAGAATATCTTCGCCGATCTCGACCGCACCAGCGGGGTCGTCGAGCCGGAGACCGTGGTGGCGCGGGAGCCGGATGTCATCCTGCTCTGCTGGTGCGGCACCCTGCAGGGGCACATGGATCCCGGGCGGGTGGCGGTGCGGCCGGGGTGGAACCGGCTGGAGGCCGTGGCCCGCGGGCGCATCGTGCCCCTGCCCGAAGCCCTGTTCGGCCGGCCCGGTCCCCGCCTGGTGGAGGGACTGGAACGGCTGGCCGGCCTCCTGGAGGGGTTCGCCCGCCAGGAGGCCGGCGAAGAAGGCCGGCAGGAGCGCGGGGAAGGAGCGTGCGGCGATGGACCTGCAGGAAGTCCGCCTGTCCCACCCGGCGGCTGATCCGGCTTCGGCCACGGTGGTCGAGGAAGTCCGGCGGGTCGCCCCCGACGTGCAGGAGCAGGGCGACCGCCTGCGCTTTCAGGGCGACCTGGTCGCCCGGATCGAACCCTTCACCCGCCCGGGCAAGGTGGAGATCTATCGCTGCCCGGAGGGCTGGCTCCTCTACTGCTATGACTCCGCCAAGGACAACTGGGCCTGCGCCGGTTCCACCCTGGAGCAGATGATCGGCCGGCTGGAGGAGGACAGCCTGGCCCACCTGGTGCGGGCGGGCCTCGAGCGCAGCGGGCACCTGGCGGCGCGCTAGGGACAGGCGCCCCGGGCGGTGGGCGGGGGGCCGGTTCCCGCCGGGTCGTCGTCGACGGTCCCCGCCAGGCCGGCCCCGCCTGCTTCCGCGGCCTGCTTCCGCAGCGGGAGGCGGGCCGGTTCGTCCTACGGGCGGCGGCGTCCTGCCCGCCGCAGGACGTAGACGGCCCCCGCCACCGCCGCCACGGGCAGCAGGACCACGACCAGTTCCGCCAGCAGCAGCGCCATCTCCCGCAGCCCGGCCCACAGGAGGCCCTGGCGGGCCATGATCACGGGGATCAGGGCGATCAGGACGAAGTAGGCCATGCCCGCATAGCGGAAGAAGGCATGGGCGCGCCGGCGGGCCCGTTCCAGCGCCTCGGGATCGGGCGCCCCCGCCGGTCCATGGGCGGCCGGGCGGCCCGTTCCACCGGACGAACCGGCGCCCGGTGAAGCACGGCCCTCCGCCGACGGCCCGGTCCCGGCCCCCGCCCCGCCGGATGGCCCTGGACCGCCGGGCTGGCCCCTCTCGCCAGCGCCTCCGTCTAGGGCCGCCTCCAGCTCGCTGGGCGTATACCGCCAGGCCTGGGCCGGTTCGTCCAGCCGGCCGCGGGCTGCCAGGGCCCTTCCGGCCCCCTCCACCGCCCGGTACCACCAGGATCGCAGCACCAGCATGTGATAGCCCATCTCGGCCGCCACCCGGGTGGTGGCCTCGGCCAGGCGCCGTGTCTCCTCGATGCGGCCGCGGTCCAGGGGGCGGCGGGCCAGGTGCCGGGCGATCAGGCCCTCCAGCTCCTGCTGGTGCCGGTGGGCGTTGATCTCGGCGGCGATGGGGTTGAGGCGCCGGTCGTGGAAGAACCGGGCCAGCCAGGCCAGGGCGGGCTCGGGGTCTTCGGCCCAGGGCGGCGTGGCCAGTTCCGCCGCAGGCAGGGCCACGTAGCCGTAGCGCTCCAGGAACTGGTGCCAGAGCTCGAAGAAATCCGCCGCCCCGGCCGTGCCGGCCTGGTGGCCCACCTCCCGGGCCAGCCGGGAGAGGCGGGGATGGTAGGGCGGGGCCGCAAAGGCGGCGGCCACCGCGGGCACCTCCCGGCCCCGGGCGGCCAGGTGCCAGAGGCGCTGGCCGATCTCCGCCACCACGGCTGGCACCGGGACCAGCTGCTCGGCCCGGGGTGCCCCGGGCAGGCGAAAGGCGGCCAGCAGGGCGTCCAGCTGCCAGAGGCTCAGGGCCGCCAGCGCCTCCAGGCGGAGCAGGCGGTCCAGGTGGTCCGTCCAGATGGCCCGGCACCGCTCCAGCGTCCGCCGCCACTCCTTAAGGTCGCCCGCCGCCCCGGCCCGCTCCAGGGGCACGATCCGCAGCCGCAGTTCCCCGGCGTCGGCCAGCATGGCCCGGGCGCCCGTCTCGTCCCACCAGCGCACCAGCTCCGCGGCCTGGCGGCCGGCCGTCCAGCCGTGGCGGGCGGCGCGCCAGGCCAGGGCCCCGGGCCAGCCTCCCACCGGGCGCGGGCGGGCCAGGAGCCGGCCCTCCGCATCCAGCCGCAGCTCCACCCCGGCGCTGGGCAGCACCAGGTCCCGGCTGATGCGGGCGGTGACGGCGGGGAGCACGTCCAGCCACAGGGCGGCGGAATAGGGCGTCAGGGGCCCGGGGGCCAGGCCCTGCTCGGGGCGCCAGGGCCCGGGCCGGCGGCCGGCGGGCTCCAGCCAGGCCCGGGGCAACAGGCTCCACGGGGCCAGGGGGCCGGTGCCCGCCGGGTTGAGGCCGGCCAGGTTGAGGCCGGCGGCGGCCGTGCCCTCGGGGGAGGGGGCGGCCAGGGCGCCGGAGGCCGGGGAGCCCTCCGGCTGGGGCAGGATTGGGCTCTCGGTGGTCACGGGTTCTCGCCTCCAGGGGGCGTCGCCGGCTTGGCGGCGATGGCGATGCCCCGCTCATCATAGCAAAGCGGCATCGCCCAGCGGGCCGGGACCCGGCGGCGCGTCACAGTAAAGCGGGCCGGGACCCGGCCGCGGGCCCCCGCAGGGAACCGGTTCTTCCCAGGCGAATGGATGGGCGGAGGTGAACCGGCTTGACCGCGACGGGGGATGGGATGGAACGCCGTTACGAATACCTGCTGGTGGAGACCGACGGGCCGGTGGCCATCGTGCGGCTGAACCGGCCCAAGGTCCTCAACGCCCTGCGGCGGGACCTGATCGAAGAGCTGGCCGGGGCCCTGGCCGGGTTCGACCGGGACCCCGCCATCCGTTGCATGGTGCTGACGGGCAACGAGCGGGCCTTCGCCGCCGGCGCCGACATCGCCGAGATGGCGGGCAAGGGCCTGGCGGAGGTGACCGGGGACGACCTGCTGGGCGCCTGGCAGCGCCTCTGGCGCATCCGCAAGCCCGTCATCGCGGCGGTGCAGGGCTATTGCCTGGGCGGCGGCTTCGAGCTGGCCATGGGCTGCGACATCATCATCGCCGGGGAGTCGGCCCAGTTCGGCCAGCCGGAGATCAAGATCGGCGTGATCCCCGGGGCGGGCGGCACCCAGCGCCTGACCCGGGTGGCCGGCAAGTACAAGGCGATGGAGGCGATCCTCACCGGGCGGATGATCCCGGCCCGGGAGGCGGAGGCGTGGGGCCTGGTGACCCGGGTGGTCCCCGACGAGCAGTGCCTGCCCGAGGCGGTGCGGCTGGCCCACACCATCGCCGGGATGCCGCCCCTGGCGGTGCAGATGGCCAAGGCCGCGGTCCTGCAGGCCTATGAGACCCCCCTGGGCGCGGGGCTGGAGTTCGAACGGCGCCTGTTCTACAGCCTCTTTGCCACGGAAGACCAGAAGGAGGGCATGCAAGCCTTCCTGGAGAAGCGGGCGCCCCAGTGGAAGGGGCGGTGAGGAGGCGAGGGCTCACCTTGTCCAGCGGGTGGAAGGAGCCGGCGGGCGCCGGCGGCGGCGGGGCCGCCCCGGCGCTGCCGGTGTTTCAGTCCCAGGTTCCCGTGGAACTGGACGTCAACGGGGAGCGCTGGGTCGGGGAGGTGCCCGCCGGGCTCACCCTGGCCGCGTTCCTCCGCGACCGGCTGGGCCTGACGGGCACCAAGATCGGCTGCGGGGAAGGGAACTGCGGCGCCTGCAGCGTGATCGTCGACGGCCGGCTGGTCTACAGCTGCCTGGTGCCGGTGGCGTCCTGCGACGGCAGCCGCGTGGAGACGGTGGAGGGCCTGGCCCAGGGGGATCGGCTGCACCCCATCCAGGAGGCCTTCATCGCCGAAGACGCCCTCCAGTGCGGGTTCTGCACGCCGGGGCAGATCATGGCGGTGAAGGCCCTGCTGGATCAGGAGCCCCATCCGACCCGGGAGCAGGTGGTGGCGGCCCTCAGCGGCAACCTGTGCCGCTGCGGCGCCTACCTGCGGATCGTCAACGCGGCCTTGCGGGCGGCGGCGATGCTGGCCGAACCCGGCGCCGATCCCGGGGCGGGGGCAGCGTCCGGCCGCGGGGCCCGGGGGCAGGATGCCGCGGCGTCCGGGGACGGCCCGGCGGGTCGCCGCGGCGAGGAGGGAGGGGTGCGGGGTGCCACGACTGGTCAAGACCCAGTTTGAGTTCGAAGGGCGGGTCCAGGAGCGGTACGTGGTGGTGGAGGACGACCCCGCCGGCCCGCTCCCCGAAGAAGGCGCCCTGCGGTACGTGGGCCGGCCCGTCCCCCGGGTCGACGGCTGGGAGAAGGTGACGGGCCGGGCCCGTTACACCCACGACGTGCGGCTGCCGGGGATGGTCTACGCCGTCGTGGTGCGGAGCCCCTATCCCCACGCCCGGATCCGGGCGATCCGGACTGCGGGTGCCCTGGCCATCCCGGGCGTGCTGGCGGTGCTGACCCACGAGAACTGCCCGCCGATTCCGTGGGGACGGGAGGGCGATCGCGTCCTCAACCCGGTGGTCCGCTACCACGGCGACGAGGTGGCGGTGGTGGCGGCCCGGGACCTGGCCACGGCCCGTGCCGCGGCGGCGGCCCTGGAGGTCGAGTACGAGCCGCTGCCCTTCGTCGTCGACCTGGAGGAGGCGATGAAGCCCGACGCGCCGCCGGTTCGTCCCCAGGGCAACGTGCGCTGGGACCGGGCCAGCCGCTACAGCCGGGGGGACGTGGAGGAGGGGCTCCGGCGGGCCGCGGTGGTGGTCGAGGGCACCTTCCGCACCCCGGTCCAGCTGCACAACTGCATGGAGACCCACGGCAGCGTGGTGGACTGGCAGCAGGACCGGGTGACCATCTACGACTCGACCCAGCACCTGTTCGGGGTGCGGGACCGGTTCGCCCAGCTCTTCGGCCTGCCCGTCCACCGGGTGCGGGTCGTCAAGGAGCACATGGGCGGCGGCTTCGGCAGCAAGAACGGGCTGCACAAGTACACGGTGCTGGCCGGGATCCTCAGCCGCCAGCTGGGCCGCCCGGTGCGCTGCGTGCTGGACCGGGAGGAGGAGAACCTGGCCGCCGGCAACCGCCACAGCACCCTGCAGCGGCTCCGGCTGGGCGCCACGGCCGACGGCCGGCTGGTGGCCATCGACCTGGAGGCCTACGCAGCGGTGGGGGTCCTGGGCAGCGCCGGCAGCATCGGGGGGCCGGCCCGCCAGCTCTACGCCTGCCCCAACGTCCGTACCGTGGAGGTGCCGGTCCACACCAACACCGGGCCCGCCTCCGCCTTCCGGGCGCCGGGGTACGTGGAGGGGACGGTGGCCCTGGAGGTCCTGATGGATGAGCTGGCCGGACGCCTGGGCCTGGATCCCATCGAGCTGCGGCTCCGCAACTACACGGAGGTCGATCCCATCAGCGGCCGGCCCTACTCCTCCAAGGGGTTGCGGCAGGCCTACGCGCTGGGGGCGGCCATGGCCGGCTGGGACGCCAAGCGGGGCCGGGTCGCCGCCGGGGCCGCGACGGAGCCGGACGAACCGGCCCGGCGGCGCCTGCGCGGCATCGGGATGGCCAGCCAGATCTGGGGCGGGGCGGGCGGGCCGCCGGCCCAGGCCGAGGTGCGGGTCCATCCCGACGGGACGGCCACGGTGGTGACGGCCGGCCAGGACATCGGCACCGGGACGCGGACCGTCCTGGCCCAGATCGCCGCGGAGGAACTGGCCCTGCCCCTGGAGCGGGTCCGGGTCCAGCTGGGCGACACCGACGGCGGGCCCTATGCGCCCATCAGTGCCGGCAGCATGACGGTGCCGTCCATGGGGCCGGCGGTGCGATCGGCCGCCGCCGACGCCGTCCGGCAGATCCTGGAGCTGGCCGGCGGCCTGCTGGAGGTTGACCCGCGGGACCTGGAGCTGGTTCCTCCGGGCCGGGTGCAGGTCAAGGGCGCCCCCGACCGGGGGGTCGGCCTGGCGGAGTTGGGCAAGACCCTGGGCCAGTACGTCATCGTGGGCCGGGGGAGCCGCGGTCCCAACCCCGACGAGTACGCGATCCATACCTTCGGCGCCCAGTTCGCCGAGGTGGAGGTGGACCCCGCCACCGGCGAGGTCCGGGTGTTGGACCTGTGGGCGGTCCACGACATCGGGCGGGTGGTCAACCCCTTGACGGCGTCGGCCCAGATGGAGGGCGGCATGATCCAGGGGCTGGGCTTCGCCTTGCTGGAGGAGCGGGTGATGGACCCCGTGAGCGGGCGGGTGCTCAATCCCAACCTGGAGAACTATCGGGTGCCGACCGTGGCCGACATCCCGCGGCTCCACGTGGCCTTCACCGGGGAACCCGATCCCCACGGCAACAACCTGGGGGTCAAGGGGGCGGGGGAGCCGCCCATCATTCCCACGGCCGCGGCCATCGCCAACGCCTTCTACCACGCCACGGGCATCCCGGTGCGGGAGCTGCCCTTGAGCCGGGACCGGGTCCTGGCCCTGTTGCGCCGGCACGGCATCGGGCCCGACGGCCGCCGGCAGCCGTCCCGGGCCGGCGCGGCCGAAGGGGGGGAGGACCGGTGATGAGGGACGTCCAGGAGCCCGGGGCCCCGCCCGGGGCTCCGGCCGCCGTGGCCCCGGGGGCGCCAGGGGGAGCGGCCTATGCCCGGGTCCAGTCCTTGGAGCAGGCCTTGCGGGCCCTGGCGGAGGCGTCTCCCCCGCCGGTGGCCCTGGCCGGGGGGACCGACCTCTTCAGCCTGATCCACCAGGGCCGGGCCCGGCCGGCGCGGCTCATGGACATCGGGCGCCTGGAGGCGCTGGCCGGTCTTGGACCCGACGCCGAAGGGGGCTGGCGGGTCGGTGCCCTGGCGACCCTGGCCGAGCTGGCCCGGCCCGGGGCCCTGCCCCCGGCCTACCGGGCCCTGGCGCAGGCCGCGGCGGCCTCGGCGACCCCGGCCCTGCGCAACCGGGCGACCCTGGGGGGGAACCTGGAACAGCAGGTGCGGTGCTGGTTCTTCCGCACCGGGCTGCCCTGCCTGCTGGCGGGGGACAACCACTGCGCCTGTGCGGCCCCCGGCACGGCCGGGCCCTTCCAGGCCGTCTTCGGGCACCGGGCCGGGGAACCGGGGGCCGGCTGCGGGGCGGTCCACCCGTCGGATCCGGCGGTGGCCCTGGTGGCCCTGGATGCCCAGGTGGAACTGGCCCGGTGGACCGAGGGCGGGCTGGCCCGGCGACGGGTGCCCGCCGGCTCCTACTTCCCCGGCCGGGTCGACGGCGGGCGGAGGGGGTTGACGGCGCGGGAACCCGGCGAGCTGGTGGTGGCGGTCCACCTGCCGCCGGCCGGCGAGGGGGCGTGGAGCAGCCTCTACCGGAAGGTCACCGACCGGCAGGCCTGGCAGTTCGCCCTGGTCAGCCTGGCGGTGGCCGTGCGCTGGCAGGAGTGGGAGGGTCCCGGCGCCGCTCCCGTGGTGGGCGGGGCGCGGCTGGTCCTGGGCGGGGTGGCCCTCAAGCCCTGGCGGCTGGAGGCCGTCGAGGCCTGGCTGGAGGGGCGGGCCCTCGACGAAGGGGCGGCCCGCCGGGCCGGCGAGCTGGCGGTAGACGGGGCCGACCCCTTGCCGGGCAGCCGGTTCAAGCTGGAGCTGATCCGCGCCCTAGTGGCCGATGCCTTGCTGGAGCTGGCGGCCGAGCGCAGGGCGCAGGCGGCGGCCCGCTGAGCCGGCCGGGGTGGACCGAACCGACAGGCCCGTGAACGGGGGCCGGGAGGGGAACCGGGGATGCCGTACGTGCTGATCACCGGGGCGAGCAGCGGCATCGGCCGGGCCAGCGCCCTGGCGCTGGCCCGGGCCGGCTGGACCGTACTGGCCGGAGTGCGCCGGCCGGAAGACGGCGAGGCGCTCCGGCAAGAAACAGGCGGGGGCGTGGAGCCCCTGCGCCTGGACGTGACCGACGCGGAACAGGTCCGGGCGGCCGCCGAGGCGGTGGAGCAGCGGGTCGGGCCAGCCGGCCTGCAAGGGTTGGTCAACAACGCCGGGATCGCCGCCGCCGGCCCTGTGGAGCTGATCCCCGAGGCCGTCTGGCGGGAGCAGCTGGAGGTCAACGTGGTCGGGGTGGTGGCCGTGACCCGGGCTCTGCTCCCGGCCCTGCGCCGGGGGCGGGGGCGGCTCGTCCTGATGGGGTCCGTCTCGGGCCTGGTGTCCTTGCCCTTCATGGGACCCTATTCGGCGTCGAAGTTCGCCCTGGAGGCCCTGGCCGACGCCTTGCGCATCGAGCTGGCGCCCTGGGGCATCCGGGTCAGCATCGTGGAGCCGGGCTCGGTGGTGACCCCGATCTGGCAGCGGTCGGCGGAGGCGGCCCAGGGGTACCTGCTGCCGCCCCCGCCCGGCACCGAGCCGGTCTACCCCGCGGCGGTGGCGGCGATGACCCGCGTGGCCCAGCGCAACGCTCGCCACGGCCTGCCGCCCGAGGCCGTGGCCCGGGCGGTGGTCCACGCCCTCACGGCACCCCGGCCCCGGGCCCGGTACCTGGTGGCGGCGCCGGAGCGGGCCCGGGAGGTGCGCCTCTTGCGCTGGCTGCCGGTGGGCCTGCGGGACCGGCTGGTCCTGGCCACGGTGCAGGCCCTGTTGCGGAAGGCGGGCTCCGCGGCCGCCGCGGGGGCCGCCGCGGCAACCGCTTCGGAAAAGCGGTAACCGGAACGGGGACGAAGGGGGCCGGCTCCACGGGAGCCGGCCCCCGCCCAGCCGGGCCCCGCCAACCCGGCCCCCGCCCAGCCGCGCCCCATCAGCGCCGTCCCCGCGAAGGTGCCGCCCCGGCCCTGGGGTGGCACCGGGATCAGGTACGGGTCACCAGGTCGGGGCCGATCTCCGCCACCGAGCGGACGCCGCAAAGGCCCATGGTCAGGTCCAGGTCGGCCAGCAGGTGGCGCAGGAGCCGGGCGACCCCCGCCTCGCCGGCGACGGCCAGCGCGTAGACGTAGGGCCGGCCGACCAGCACCGCCCGGGCCCCCAGGGCCAGGGCCTTCAGGATGTCGGCCCCTCGCCGGATGCCGCTGTCGAAGAGGACGGGGACGTGGCCGTCCACGGCCGCCACCACCTCCGGCAGGGCGTCCAGGGCGGCAACGGCGCCGTCCACCTGGCGACCCCCGTGGTTGGAGACGATGAGGCCCTGGACCCCCTGCTCCACCGCCTGCCGGGCGTCGTCGGGGTGGGTGATCCCCTTGACGAGGACGGGCAGGCGGGTCTGGCTTTGCAGGAAGGCCAGTTCGTCCCAGGTGAAGGACGGGTTGACGAAGACCTGAAGGAACTGGAGGATCGCCCCTTCCCGGTCCTCCTCGGGCGGCCGGGGCAACCGGGCGCGGAAGGCCGGGTCCGACAGGTAGTTGGCGATGCCCTCGCCCAGCAAGAAGGGCAGGTAGGCGTTCTCCAGGTCGTGCTCCCGCCAGCCCAGCATCGTGGTGTCCACGGTGACCACCAGGGCCTCGTAGCCGGCGGCTTCGGCCCGCCGCACCAGGCTGGCCATCACCTCCCGGTCCCGGGCCGGGTAGAGCTGGAACCAGCGGGGGGCGTCGCCCGCGGCCTCGGCGATGCCCTCCAGGGTCACCGAGGAGACGGTGCTGGCGACGAAGGGGATGCCCAGCCGGGCCGCCGCCCGGGCCGGTGCCCGTTCGGCCTCCGGG
The DNA here is from genome assembly GCA_036564035.1 of Thermaerobacter sp. Classification (GTDB taxonomy): domain Bacteria; phylum Bacillota; class Sulfobacillia; order Thermaerobacterales; family Thermaerobacteraceae; genus Thermaerobacter. The sequence continues at coordinate 7,778 of DATCLH010000350.1, read as the reverse complement.
TGGACCACCGAGAGGACGCCCACGGGCGCCAGCAGGACGGGCGCCGGCAACCGGCGTCCCAAGAGCTCGACGGAGAGGTCCCGCTGGGCCACGTCCCGCAGCATGCGGGGCCGCAGGCGCCAGCGGTCGAAGGCCGCCCGGTTGGCGGCCATGGTGGCGCCGCCGCCGGCCGCGCCCTCCACGTACCACCAGGGGCCGTCGGGCAGGACGGCCCGGGCCGCCTCCCGCCAGCGGTCGACGCTGACGGGCGGCCGCTGGGGCTGGGCCGCCGAGAGGTAGATCTCCACCTGGGCTTGCAGGCCGAAGTTGCCTTGGCCCCACGGCAAGGTGCTCACGGGCTTCCACTCCCTTTCCCTGGCGCCCCGCTGGCCCGGCCCGGGGCAGACCCGGGCCCGGAGCCGGACCCGGGCGCCCCGCTGTGGCCATGTCAAGGACGGTCCGCGCCGAAGAGGCGGTTGCGCACCTCCAGGGCCAGGTCGGGCCGGTCGGTGACGATGCCGTCCACCCCGGCCAGGAACATCTGCTCCATCTTGCGGGGATCGTTGACCGTCCAGGTGTGGACCTCCACCCCCCGGTCGTGGGCCAGCCGCACCAGCCCGCTGGAGAAGACCTTAAGGATGCCCTGGTACTCCGGCACCTGCAGGGCGATGGCCGGCGGCCGGTGGTAGGGGGTCAGGCCGAACCGCTGCAGGATGACGAACCGCAGGGCCTCCCCGCTGGCCAGGCTGGTCGGCACCTCGGGGGCCAGCGCCCGGAAGTGCTGCAGGACCCGGTCGTGGAAGGAGGCGACCATGACCCGGCCGGTGGCGCCATGCTCGCGGAGCTCCCGGGCCACGGCCTCGGCCAGGGCCAGGTCGTCGTCCTTGAGCTCGATGAGCAGCCGCTGGCCGGGCAGGCCCTCCAGCACCTCCTCCAGGGTGGGGATGGTCAGACCGCGGCCCCGGTAGGGATAGGTCTGGCCCTGGTCCGGGGTCCACCAGTAGCCCGCATCCAGCGCCTTGACCTGCTCCAAGGTCATGGCGTGGATGTCCCCCTGGCCGTTGGTCGTGCGCTCCACCGTCTCGTCGTGGAGGATCACCAGGGAGCCGTCGCGGATCCGGTGGACGTCCATCTCGATCCAGTCCGCCCCCAGCGCGGCGGCGTAACGGAAGCTCTCCAGGGTGTCCTCGGGCCGCAGGTCGCCGCCCCGGTGGGCGATGACCAGGGGCAGGGGACGGTCCGCGGACGAACCGGCCACGGGGCCGAAGGCCGCCCGGTCGACGGGCGGCAAGGCGAGCAGGGTGCCCGCCACGGCGGCCGCGCCGAACCCCGCCGCCAGCCGCAGCAGGGGACGAACCGGCCCCGCCGGCGCCCCGGCAGGGACCGCCCCCTCCGCCGCCGGCCGGAGGGGCGGCGCGGGCCGGACCCGGACCCCTGCCAGGGAGGCCCCAGACCCGCCGGCCACCGCCAGCCCGGCCCCGCCAGGGGCCGCCCCCCGCCGGGCGGCCGGTTCGTCCGCCAGACCCAGGCGGCGGAACAGCCACGGCGCCCCGGCCGTCACCCACAGGCCCAGCAAGGCATACCCCGGTAGCTCCGCCAGGCCGTTGGGGATCAGCGCCCCGTGCAGCCCGTACAGGATGGCGAAGCCGGCGAGGCCCAGGGCCATGCGCGCCGCGGCGATCCCGGGCCGCGGGGGCGTCGAATAGGGGAGGGCGTCCGGTGCGTAGAGGTCGCCCGCCAGGAAGCCCATCAGGAAGCCCAGGGTCTGGTAGGCCACGGATTCGCCGTAAAGCGGCAAGAGGAGCAGCGGTCCGATCAGGCTCAAGGCCAGCTTGCGGCCCCGCGGCCAGGTCCCGCCCCATCCCCGCCGGAAGCCCCAGCGGAAGAGGGCGACCATCGCCAGGCCGATGGCCAGCCCGCCCAGGGTATCCCCCAGGTAGTGGACGCCCAGGTACGGGCGGGAGAAGGCGATCAGGGCGATCAGGGCCACGGCCAGGGCCCGCCACCAGCGGGCCGGGTACTCCATGAGCAGGTAGCCGAAGAGGGTGACGGCCCCCTGGGCATGGCCCGAGGGGAAGCCGGGGCTGGTCTCCCGGACCAGCACCCGGACGCCGTCGAAGGCGGCCGACGGCCGCGGCATGTTGGCCAGGTCCTTCAGCCAGCCGTTGAGCCACATGGAGACGAGAAACAGGAAGGCCAGCTGGTGGCCCCGCCGCCGGTCGACGCACCAGTAGATGAAGGGCAGCACCAGCATGTAGAAGTACTCGCTGCCCAGGTAGGTGAAGACCTGGGCCACCGCGTCCATCAGGGGGTTGGACGCCTGCTGGAAGAAGAGGACCCCGCTGCCGTCGAACACCGCACCGCCTCCGTTCTGCCACGTCTCGGGGAAGAAGGGATGGGGCACATTTCGCCCTGGCGGGAGCCGGTTCCTACCTGCGGCGGCCGCGGCCTCGTCCAGGCGGCGCGCGACCCCCAGCCATGGCCCCTTCCCTTCCGGAAACAGGAACTCGGCCGCGGGCAGTGAATAGGAATCCCATATCCCCACCGATCGGCGGTCCGAGATCCGCGCACGCTCGGCCCGCAGCGCCCCGCGTGGGCCGGGGGCGCCGCGGGCAGCATCGGGGGCGATGCTCATGGGGGAGCACGGGGATCGGGGGGCCTTCCTCGCCGCCCTGCGCCGGATCTACCCCTCCGGCGCGATCCACACCGACCCGGCCCAGCTGGCGGCCTACGAGTGCGACGGGCTGACGGTCTTCCGGTCGCGGCCCCTGGCGGTGGTCCTGCCCACCCGCCGGGAGCAGGTGGAGGCCACGGTGCGCCTGTGCCGCGAGCACGGCGTCCCCTTCGTCGCCCGGGGCAGCGGGACCAGCCTCTCGGGCGGGGCCGTGCCGGTGCCGGGCGGGATCGTCATCGCCCTGAACCGGATGAACCGGATCCTGCACCTGGATCCCGGCGACCGGCTGGCGGTGGTGGAGCCGGGCGTCGTCAACCTCCAGATCAGCCGGGCGGCCGCTCCCTACGGCCTCTACTACGCGCCCGATCCCTCCAGCCAGGTGATCTGCACCATCGGCGGCAACGTGTCCTTCAACTCCGGCGGCGCCCATTGCCTGAAGTACGGGATGACGGCCAACCACGTCCTGGGCATGAAGGTCGTGCTGGCCACGGGGGAGACGGTGAGCCTCGGCGGCACCAGCCTGGACGTGGCCGGTCCCGACCTGCCCGGCCTTTTCACCGGCGCCGAGGGCCAGTTCGGCGTGGTGGTCGAGGTGACCGTGCGCCTCTTGCCGCGGCCGGAGGCCGTCCGGACCGTCCTGGCGGCCTACCGGCGGCTCGACCAGGCGGGGGACGCGGTGAGCGCCGTGGTGGGGGCGGGGCTCTTGCCCGCCGCCATGGAGATCATGGACCGGCTGGCCATGGATGCTGCCGAGGCGGCGGTGGGCGCCGGTTACCCCCGGCAGGCCGGGGCCTTGCTGATCGTCGAGCTGGACGGTCCCGCCGATGAGGTGGAAGCCGACTTCCGCCGGCTGATGGCGGTGATCGAGGCCTCGGGGCCGACGGAGATCCGGCTGGCCCGGGACGAGGCCGACCGCCAGCGCCTCTGGAAGGGGCGCAAGAGCGCCTTCTCGGCCGTCGGCCACATCAGCCTGGGCTACCTGGTCCAGGACGGGGTGGTCCCCCGGACCCGCCTGGGGGAGGCCCTGGCCCGGATCGAGGAGCTGGCCGCCCGCCACGGCTTCCGGGTCGCCAACGTCTTCCACGCCGGCGACGGCAACCTGCACCCCCTGATCCTCTTCGACGACCGCTCGCCCGAGACGGTCCAGCGGGCGGAGGAGCTGGCAGCCGCCATCATCGAGACTTGCATTGAACTGGGCGGCTCCATCACCGGCGAGCACGGGGTGGGGCTGGAGAAGCGCCGGTTCCTGCCGCGGATGTTCGACCCCGTCACCCTGGACCTGATGCGGTCCATCCGCCGCACCTTCGATCCCCAGGAGCTGGCCAACCGGGGCAAGGTCTTCCCGGACGAACCGGCGCCCCCCGGCCCAGGGGATCCGGGCGTCCGCTGCCTGGCGACGGCCGCGGCGGCGGGAACGGCGAAGGCCACCCCGGCCGGCGTGTCGCAGGCGCCCGGCCACCCACCCGGGTACCCCTCCACCGGTTCCGGCACGACCGCCGCGCCAGCCGGCGACGCCGGCGATGTCCCGGTCTTGCGGCCCCAAGGCGTGGAGGAACTGGCCGCCCTGGTCCGGGAGGCGTCCCGGGTCATCCCCCGGGGTGGGGGGACCAAGGCCGGTTCCGGGCCGGCCGGAGGTGGGTGGGTCCCCGGGGCCCGGGGGGCCGGCGCCCAAGGAGCGGTGGGAGGAAGCGGGGATGGTCCCGGCACCCTGCGGGTCCGGGGGGACGGGGGCGCCGATTCCGACCCGCCGGAGGGGCTTCCCGCCGGAACCCTGGTGGTCGACACCACCGGCCTGGCGGGGATCGTCGACTACGACCCGGCCGAGTTCACCGTGACGGTCCGGGCGGGGACGCGGGTGGCGGAGCTGGAGGCGGTGCTCGCCCGCCACGGCCAGTACCTGCCCTTCGACCCCTTGCTGGTCGACGCCGGCGCCACCCTGGGGGGGACGGTGGCGATGGGCGTCTCCGGCCCCTGCCGCCTGCGATATGGCGGGGTGCGCGACTTCGTCCTGGGGGTCACCCTGGTGGACGGGCGGGGCCGGGTCGTCCGGGGCGGCGGCCGGGTGGTGAAGAACGCGGCCGGCTACGACCTGCCCAAGTTCCTCTGCGGCAGCATGGGTCGCTTCGGGGTCCTGGCCGAGCTGACCTTCAAGGTCTTCCCGCGGCCCGAGGCCTGGGGGACGGTCGCCCTCGCCTTCGCCGGCATCCAGGAGGCGGCCGCCGCCCTGGCGGCGGTCTACCGCTCGCCGCTAGAGCCCCACGCCCTGGAACTGGCGGCTCCGGGCGTTTTGGACCACCTGCCGGCCGCGGCGGGGGCGGAGCGGTCCGGGGCGGGGCCGGCGGCACGGCCCGGGGGAGGGCCGGGGGCGTGGTCCGGCGCGGGGCCGGGCTATGTCCTCCTGGTGCGGGTGGCGGGGCCGGCGGCGATCCTGCCGGCCTGGCTCGATCGGGTGCGGGCCGCCGTGCCCGGAGCCGGCCGGGCGGAGATCCTCACGGGCCCGGAGGAGGAGGCCCTGTGGCGGGGCCTGCGGGAACTGGCGTGGACCCGCTCCGCCCAGGGCGGCCTCCTGCGCCTCTACGGCCGTCCGGCCCGCCTCCTGGCCCTGGACGACCTTTGGCGGCGGCACGGTGGGACCGTCCTGTACACCCAGGCGGCCACGGGCGCCTGGGTCCTGTTCCCCGACCCGGTGGAACCGGCCCGGCGCGACGGGCTGCGGGCCGTGCTGGCGGAGCAGGGCATCCCCGCCCTGGTCTGGAGCGGCGACGGCTGGGGCGGTCCGCCGCCCGCCTTCCTCGTGCCGCCGGAGGGGACGGCGGTGGCCCAGGCCCTCAAGGCGGTGTTCGACCCCGGCGGGCGTTTCCCGGCCCTGCCCTGGTGGGAGGCGGTCCGGGAGCCCTCGCCCGCCGGCATCGCCGGGGCCGGGGGCGCCTGACGGCCGCCGGCCCGGCCGCGGCCGCCCGTCGCGGCCGTCCGAACCCAAGGGGGGCGAACCGTTGCAGCACCAGATCCCCATCCAGGAGCTGGGGCCGGCCGGGCCCGCCATGGCCGCGGCCGTCGACGCCTGCGTCCACTGCGGCTTCTGCCTGAGCGCCTGCCCGACCTACCAGGTGCTGGGCGAGGAGATGGACTCGCCCCGGGGCCGGATCTACCTGATGAAGGAGGCCCTGGAGGGCCACCTGCCGGTGGCGGGCAGCGTGGCCCTGCACGTGGACCGCTGCCTGGGCTGCCTGGCCTGCGTCAGCGCCTGCCCGTCGGGGGTGCAGTACGGCCAGTTGCTCACGCCCTTCCGCGCCCTGAGGGAGGAACGGGCCCCCCGGCCGGCCGCCGAGCGGTGGCTGCGCCGGGCCCTCCTGGCCACCCTGACGGACCCCCGCCGGTTCCGCTGGGCGGTGCGCTTGGCGGCGGTGGCGGCCCCCCTGGCGCGGCGGTGGCTGCGGTTACCGGACGAACCGGCCGGGGACGGCTCGGCAGGCCCCGCCCCGGGGCCAGCCATCCCCCTGGATGCCAGCCCGCGGCCGGCGGGCCCCGCGCCCGGCGGGACGCCATTCCCGGGCCCGGCGGTGGCCGGCGAGCCCCAGCCTGGGCATGGCCCCGGCACGCCTGGGCCGGCCGCGGCCGCAGGAGGGCCGGTGGGTGAGGCCGAGACCTCCACCGGGGCCCCGCAGGAGGCCCCGGGGCAGGCCCCGGGGGAGGCCCTGGGGGGCGGGCTCGCCCGCCGGCTGGCGGCCCTTCTGGAGCTGGCTCCTTCCCGGTTGCCCCCGGCCCGGCCCCTGCCCCAGGTGGTGCCCGCCCAGGGGCCGTGCCGGGCTCGAGTCGCCCTGCTGGCGGGCTGCGTCCAGCAGGTCCTGGCGCCCGAGATCAACCAGGCCACCATCCGCCTGCTGGCGGCCAACGGGGTCGAGGTCATCATCCCACCGGGCCAGGTTTGCTGCGGGGCCCTGCCCATGCACGCCGGGGACCTGGACCGGGCGCGGCGGCTGGCGGCGGTGAACCTCAAGGCCTTTCCCGAGGACGTGGACGCCATCGTGGTCAACGCCGCCGGCTGCGGGTCGGCGATGAAGGAGTACGGCCACCTCTTCGCCGGGCATCCCCAGGAGGAGGCCGCCCGCCGGCTGGCCGGCCGGGTGCGGGACGTGGCGGAGTTCCTCGGCCAGCTGGGCCTGCGGCCGCCAGGGCCGCTCCCTGCCCCCCGGCGGGTTGCCTACCACGACGCCTGCCACCTGGCCCACGGCCAGGGGGTGCGCTCCGAACCGCGGCAGCTGCTGGCGGCCATCCCCAACCTGGAGCTGGTGGAACTGGACGAACCCGACCTGTGCTGTGGCTCGGCGGGGACCTACAACCTGGAGCAGCCCGAGGTGGCCCGGGCCCTTCAGGCCCGCAAGGTGGCGGCCATCCGGCGCAGCGGGGCGGAGGCGGTGGCGACGGGCAACATCGGATGCATCGTCCAGCTGCGCCAGGGCCTGGAGCGGGCGGGACTGGCGATCCCCGTGGTCCACACCGTGGAACTGCTGGCCGCCGCCTATGAGGAGACGGCGGCGGGCGGGTGAAGGGGACAGGGTGGGCAGCGCCCCCTTGGCCGCGGCGCCCGAAGCCGCGGCGCCCTTGGCCGTGGCAGCCTGGGCCGGGGGGCGTGGCCCCCGGCACCCTGCACCGGCGCCCTGCACCGCCCCGGTCCCGGTCCCGGTCCCGGCCGCCCGCCGTCCGGCCGCCGCGCCAGCCGTGACCATGCCGTCCGGTCCCGTGCCGTCCGGCCCCGGGCCGGAACGGCCCCGGACCACAACGACGCGAAAACCATCCGAAGGGGAGGACCCGGCCCATGTCGACGCCCTCATCGCCGCAACCGTCGCTGTCCCAACCGGGCCCCGCGGAATTGGAGGAACTGCGGGCCCGCCTGGGCGATGCCCGCAAGGTGGTGACGGGCCAGGCGGCCCGCGAGCACCACAGCCACGACTTCAGCTACCATCCGCCCCGCCTGCCCGCGGCGGTGGTCTACCCCGAGTCGACGGCCGACGTGCAGGCCGTGCTGGAGTGGGCCGCCCGCCACCGGGTGGCGGTGGTGCCCTTCGGGGTGGGAAGCAGCCTGGAGGGCCACACGGTCCCCCTGGCCGGCGGCGTCAGCCTGGAC
>DATCLH010000349.1:0-6959 GCA_036564035.1 Thermaerobacter sp. | reverse complement strand
CCGCCGGCCTCCCCCTCCCGGGCGGGCGCCTCTACCTCGATCCGGGTGCCCTCGGGCACCAGGTGGATCCAGGTGGCGCCCGGCGCCAGCCGGACGGGTTCGCCCCCGGCTTCGAGCCAGCGGGTCGGCGCGGCCGCCGAGGCCTTCTCCCAGCGCCCTTCCCGCAGCCGGCCGCCGGTGGCGATGAGCAGCCGGCCCGCGCCGGTGACCTCCACGTCCAGGCGGCCGGCCGCGTCGCCGGGGATCGCCCGCACCGGGACGAACTGGATCAACAGGTTGGCCGGGGCCAGGGGCCGGCCGGTCTCCTCCGCCGTATGGGGGCCGAAGGCCGTCTCCCGGAGGAAACCCTGCGCCGTCCAGCGGTAGCGAACCCATCCCTGGCGCCAGCCGGGCCAGTGGATCACCAGCTCGGCCACCTGGTCGCCCGCCGCCGGCGCCCCGGGTTCGACGAAGGCGAAGGGCGCCCGGGGGGCTGCCGCGGCCACCGCCCAACCCCGCTCCTCCGCGGCCGCCAGCGCCACCGGCAGGGATGCATAAAGATTATGGGGCATGGCCCGGCCCTTGTCCCGGGTGAAGACCCGCTGCCCGCCGCCCCGGGGGTCGGAGCGGACCCCGTCCAGGTCGTCCAGGCCGCTGGCGCTGATGCGGGCGTAATGCTGGGGGCTGCCCCCCGCATGGACGTAGAGGGCCTGCCACTCGGCGGCCAGGTCGAGGAAGTAGTGGCGCGAGCTGCGCACCGGTCCCACCCGCTGGGGCCGCTGGGTGATGAAGAGGGCCAGCAGGCGGGTGATGCCGCCCTCCGCCGGCACCTCGTACACCAGGTCGGCCTGGGTCAGCCCCGCCTGGGGCCGGGCGTCGGGGTGGTTGTCGATGCTCACCAGGACCGGGCGCTGCTGGAGGCTGGCCTCATCGGCCACCGGCCGCCCCGTCAAGGGATTGAGCACCGGCGGGGGCGCGGGCACGGGTTCCTGGCCGGCGGGCGGCGGGGTGGGACCGGGGGTGGTGGCCGGTTGGGAGCGGCCGCAGGCGGCCAGCAGGAGGGTGGCCAGGGCGGCCACCACGGCGAGCGACCGGCGGGTCCAGCGCCGCCCCTGCCATCCCGCGGGCGGCCGGGACCGGCAAGGGTGCGGCGCCCGAGCCGGACCCGGCCGCCGGGAGAGATGGCCGCCGGCCTCCCGGTCGCCGTTGCGGGGAGGGTTGGGGGCAGGCCAGGGGGTCGAACGGGCCAAGGGCACCACCGGCGGCAAGGGCGACGGGGTCGGCCAGGGTCGCAAGGGCTTGACCTCCTCCCAGCGGGTGTACCGCATTGTGGGTCTTCGGCTGGCGATCGAGGCGGCGCCCCGGTCCGGGGCGGCAGGCCGGCGGCGGCCCGGCGGCCGGGACCGCGCGTCTTCGTCTATCCGCCCCCGGGGCCGCGGGGGGCCGGTTCGTCCCGGGTCGCCCGGCGAACCCCCAGGGAGCTGAGGGCGAAGTACAGGGCGGGGAGCAGGGGCAGCAGCCGCCAGGGCGCCTCCCGGGCGTAGAAGACCAGCAGAGCGGGCAGGCGCAAGAGGTCCGCCCCCAGGACGACGACGCCCGTCAGGGTGGCCAGCAGGGCGGCCACCAGGACCGCCCCGGCCGCCACGTCCTTGACCCGGCCGGCCAGGGGCCGGAACTCCTCGGTCGCCAGGTCGACGGCGCCCTCGATGGCGGTGTTGATCCACTCCAGGAGGATCACCAGCCCCGCGGCCAGGATCAGCAGGGCCCACTGCCAGGCGACGGCACCGGTCCACCAGGCTGCGGTGAAGAGCAAGGTGGCCGCGGCGAAGTGCAGCCGCATGTTGGCTTCCGTCGCCCAGATCCAGCGGAAGCCGGCCCAGGCGTAACGGAAGGACTCGGCGAGGGTCGCCGCCCGCCCGAAGCTGGGCCGCCGGCCGCCCCTCATGGCCGCGTCAACCCGCAGGCGGCCAGGGCCGCCTCCGCCTTCTCGTGCATCCGCCGCTCCCCCTCGGCGTCGTCGTGGTCGTATCCCAGCAGGTGAAGCACCCCGTGGGCCAGGAGGTAGCCGACCTCCCGGTCCACCGAATGGCCGTACTCGCGGGCCTGGGCCGCCGCCCGCTCCAGGGAGATCACCACGTCGCCCAGGGGGACCGGCTCCCCCGCGGGGCCCGCGACCCCGCCCGGGACGGCGGGGGGTAAACCCGTCCCCGCCTCCGCCGCCTCCCCGCCCGCCTGCAAGGCGGCCACCTCCGCCGGCTCCAGCTGGGGGAAGGACAGCACGTCGGTGGGGGCGTCCTTGCCCCGGTAGCGCCGGTTCAGCTCCTGGATGGCGGCGTCATCGACGAAGGTCAGGGCCACCTCGACGGGCCCGGCCAGGCCCTCCGCCGCCAGCAGGCGGGTCACCACCTGGGGCAGCAGGCGCTCCCAGTGGGCCGGCACGGGCATGGCCTGCTGGTTGGCGATGGTCAGGACGGTGGTCGGGCCCTGTTGCGGGTCGTGGCGGTCCATCCCGTTCCCTCCCGGTGGGTGGGTGTCCCGGTGCGCCGCCGCCTCAATCGCCGCCGTCGGGCGGGCGGCCGGCGCCCGGCGGGCCCGGGGGCTCGGCCCCGGCCGGCCCCGGGCCGGGTTCGTCCGGCGCCGCTTCGGTCTCCAGGGGGGTGCCGTCCCGGCGCTCCGGATCGCCGCGCCCCTCCCGAACCCGGGGGCCCCCGTCCGCCGGAGGAACCGGCCGCGGCTCCGGCGGCCGCGCCGGCCGCCCCTCCCGTGGCGGCGCCCCCTCCTTGCGCCGGGCCCGCTCCATCTCCTTGAGCACGACCTCCGGGTACTCGATCCGGTGGTGGAAGACCCCGGTCAGCACCCGGACGAAGGTGGCGGCGATCCGGTCCAGGTCCTTGAGGGTCAGGTCGGCCCGGTCCAGCTGGCCGTCGTTGAGCCGGTCCTTGATGATCTTCCGCACCACCTGTTCGATGCGGCCCGGGGTCAGGTGGCCCAGCGAGCGGACCGTCGCCTCCACGCCGTCGGCCAGCATGACCACCGCCGTCTCCCGGGTGGTGGGCGGCGGGCCGTCGTAGCGGAAGTTGCCCTCCAGCACCTGGTCCGGCTCGCCCATCTCCTGGGCGCGCCGCAGGAAGTATTCCACCCGGGTGGTGCCGTGGTGCTCCCGGATGAACCGGATGATCTCCTCGGGCAGGCCGTGCTGGCGAGCCAGCTCGATGCCGTCCTTGACGTGGGCGGTGATGATCAGGGCGCTCAGGTTGGGCGAGAGCTTGTCGTGGGGGTTCTCGCCGCCGAACTGGTTCTCGATGAAGAAGTAGGGACGCCGGATCTTGCCCACGTCGTGGTAGTAGGCGCCGACCCGGGCCAGCAGGGAGTTGCCGCCGATCTCCTCCACCGCCGCCTCGGCCAGGTTGGCCACCATCAGGCTGTGGTGGTAGGTGCCGGGCGCCTCCACCAGCAGGCGGCGCAGGAGGGGCTGGTTCGGGTTGGCCAGTTCGATCAGGCGGACGGGGGTGACCAGCCCGAAAAAGCTTTCCAGGAAGGGCAGGAGGCCGATGGTCAGGATGGCCGCCAGCAGGCCGCCGAAGGCCGACCACCCCACCTGCTTCCAGACCTCCAGGCGATCCAGGGGCGGGCTGCCCAGCATCAAGGCCAGGCCCAGGGTGGTCGCCGCGTTGACGCCGGCGATGATGGCTCCGGCCCGCATGAAGTCGGAACGGTGGCCCAGGCGGGAGACGGCGAAGGCAGCCGCCGCCCCGCCGAACCAGGCCACGATGCCGAACCGCAGGCCGTCGCCGGCCATCACCCCCACCGCCACCGCCAGCAGCATGGCGGCGACCAGGGCGGTGCGCGGGCTCAGCAGGACGGCCAGCAGCATCGGCCCCGTGGCCACGGGCATGAGGTACGGGGACACGGGCTGCAGCAGGCGGGCGAAGACCAGGGTGATCACCGGCACCAGCCCGAACAGGACGAACCGCGGTTCGTCCTCGTAGACCCGCCGGTCGAAGGTCGCCAGGTAGGCGCCTCCGGCCGCCATGCCCAGCAGGACCAGCAGGCCCGTGCCGGCCCAGATGCCCGCCAGGCCCCACGGGTCTTCCTGAAGCAGGCCCGCGTCCCGCAGGCGGACCATGTCGTCCTCGGTCACCTTCTCGCCGGCCTCGACGATGACCTCGCCGGGCACGATGACCACGGGGTCGACCTGCTCCATGGCCCGGCGCCGGGCCTCCTCGGTCCCCTCCCGGTCGAAGATCAGGTTGGGGCGCAGGGCGCGGCTGCCCACCAGGTCCATGAACTCCCGCAGGGGCCGGGGGTAGTCCAGGTTGTCGATCTCCTCGCCCAGCCGCAACCGGGTGGCCGCCAGCTGGTCCTCCTTGATCCCCTGGTCCAGCTCCCGCCGCACCAGCGCCCACAGGTCGCGGCGCATGGCCTCCAGGGTGCCCTTGTCGGCGGTGAGGACCGCGTCGGCCACCTCCGTGGGCAGGGCAAAGCCCAGCCGCTGCTCCAGGCGGCCGCGGTCGGCGGCGACGGGCTCGGGGGGACCGCCGCCCTGACCCTCGGCCTCGGCCCGGCGGGCCATGGCCTCCTGCACCGCCGCCACGGCGTCGAAGGCGGCGTCCACGTCCCGCCGCGCCTGCTCGGCGGCGGTGTCATCCTCCTGGTACTGGTCGGGCACGGCCCGGGCCGCCTCCTGGCGCAGCCGTTCCGTGGCCGGCCGGTCGATCAACTGCTTTGGCGCCACCAGATCCCGCGGCGCGGCCTGCCCGGGGCGCACCCGCACCTGGGCCGGGGCCACCGCCGTGGCCAAAAGCAGCGTGAAGCACAGGAAGAACAGGCCGCTCCACATGAAACGCCGCACCTGGGGCTCCCGCCACTGGTCGCCCAGGTGGCGATCGAGCCAGCGGCCCAGGCCGGCAAAGCCTCCGTCCATCTTGTCCACTCCCGGCACAGGCGTCGCGGCACGGTGGCGGGCGGTTCACGGGGGTCGACCCGCGAACCGCCCGCCACCGCCTGGCCTCCTTCGCTCCGGCCGCCGGATGCCCCACGGGGACCCGGGTGCCCCGCGGTCCTCCGGGTTCCGGGGTCACGGGCGGCGCCGGCCTGCCCCCCCGGCGCCGGAGCCGTCCCGCTCCCGCCGCCCGGCCCCGGCATCCCGGCCCTCCTGGCCTTCGGGGCTCCCCTCGCGGGCGCCCCCGTCGCGGCCGGCGGCCGCCTGTTCCTCCTGTCGCTCGTACGCCTCGTAGGCCAGGATGATCTGCTGCACCAAGGGGTGGCGCACCACGTCCCGCTCCGTCAGGTAGACGAATTCGATCCCCTCGATGTCCTTGAGCACCTGCTGGACGTGGGCCAGGCCGGAATGGCGCCCGCGGGGCAGGTCCACCTGGGTCACGTCCCCCGTCACCACCGCCTTGGAGCCGAAGCCCAGGCGGGTCAGGAACATCTTCATCTGCTCCGGCGTGGTGTTCTGCGCTTCGTCCAGGATGATGAACGAGTCGTCCAGGGTGCGGCCGCGCATGTAGGCCAGCGGGGCCACCTCGATCAGGCCGCGGTTCATGTACTTCTGGAAGGTCTCGACGCCCAGCATGTCCCACAGGGCATCGTACAGGGGCCGCAGGTAGGGGTCGACCTTCTCCTGCAGGTCGCCGGGGAGGAAGCCCAGCTTCTCGCCGGCCTCGACGGCGGGCCGGGTGAGGATGATGCGGGCCACCTGGTGGGCCTTGAGGCTGGCGATGGCGACGGCCATGGCCAGGTAGGTCTTGCCCGTTCCCGCGGGCCCGATGCCGAAGACGATCCCGTTCTCGCGGATGGCCTCCACGTAGCGCCGCTGCCCCAGGGTCTTGGGGCGGATCGGCTTGCCCCGGGCCGTGGTGACGATGACGTCGTCCCCCACCTCGGGGATCCGCTCGGCGCGGCCCTCCCGCGCCAGCTGGATCGCGTAGCGGACGTCCTCGGGGCCCAGGGGGACCCCGCGCCGCACCTGCTGCAGCAGACCCTCGAACAGCGTGGCGACCTGCCGCACCTCGTCGGGCCGGCCGCGCAAGCGGATGTGATCGCCCCGCGAGACGATCTGGACCGGGAAGCTGTCCTGGATCAGCCGCAGGTTCTGATCCCCGCGCCCGAAGAGTTGCAGCGCTTCGCTGTGATCCGCCAGGTCGATGACGGCCACGTGGCCTTCGGCGGCCGGCGGCGCCGCACCGTTGGGCTGCCGCGCCTCGGGCAAGGAGCCCATCGCCCTCCTTTTGCACGCCGGGTGGGCGGTGCCCGCATCGGCTGGAGGACCGCTAGGGCCGGTCGAAGGGGCGTTGCACGCCGATGTCCTCGATGGCCTCGACGGTGGTGCGAACCCCGACGAACCCTGCCGATTGCTGCACCAGCTGGCTCTTCACCGCCACGACCCGGCTTCCCGGCGGCAGGCCGGCGGCCACCCGGGCCACCACCTGCCGCTCCACCTGCCGCATGGCCTGCTGGGGCGTCAGCCTGTGTCGCGCCAGCACCACCTCGTGGCGGGTTTCCCTCAACAGTTCGACAGGGGCCGGGCCATCCCTCCAGCCCGGCACGGCCAGCAGCACCCGGCGCTCCACCTCGTACCGTCCGGACTGCCCTCGCTGCCAGTATACCGGCAGGCGCCAGGGTCCGATACGCAGGACGACCTGGATCCACGACCGTCCCGTACGCACCGGCTGGATCTGCTCGAGGCGAACCTCCCGGTACTCGCTGTACCACGTGCGCGCCAGGACCCGGCCCAGGGCCGCCACCGGCTTGCCCGGCCGGGGTGGCGGCCGGTTCCGGTCCCCCTCCGAGGCCGGCGGCTCGGGCGGGCGGTACTCGCCGCGGATCAGGATCTGGCCGGCCTTCACCACCTGCCCGGGCTGGACCACCGGTTCACCCCGCAGGGCCATGACCTGGACGATGACCCCCGGCCGGCGGGCCACCACATGGGCCGGGCGGTCGGCGGGCACCGCCGGGGGCGGCTCCTTCTCCACCAC
>DATCLH010000348.1:0-2015 GCA_036564035.1 Thermaerobacter sp. | reverse complement strand
GGTCCGCCGGGCCAGGTACAGCTCGCAGCCGATGATCGGCTTGATCCCGTGCTTCTTGCACGCCTTGTAGAAGTCGATGGCCCCGTACATGACGCCGTGGTCCGTCAGGGCCAGGGCGGGCATGCCCAGTTCCGCCGCCCGGGCGGCCAGCTCGCCCACGCGGGCGGCGCCATCCAGCAAGCTGTATTCGCTGTGAACGTGCAGGTGGACGAAGGGTTGCATCGCCACCCCTCCGGTTTACCGTTTGCCGCTCCCCGTTTCCGCGTTCTCGAGGCCCACGTTCTGTTTGTTTCCCACCGGTCCTTGTTTCCCACCGGTCCCTGTCCCCTTCGCCACCGGGCGCGGCGGCTCCTGGTCGGCGGGGATTGCCCGTATCCTATAAAGTCAATTAGAATACTCGGCAATCCTGCGGCCTCGCGCCCCGCTCCCGGCCCCGCAGAACGTCACCGCCTGCTCGGCGGGGCACTGCGGTCCGGCCCCGAATGGGCGCCGGGACCGCGCCGTTGGGCGCCACGGACACGCACCGCCCACCCGGGCGGTCCATAGGGTGGTCCGTGACGCGCGCCCGGCCCGCCGGTTCTTCCCGCCCGGCCGGGGCGGGACGGGCGCCCGCGGGCAACGGGCGGCGGACGGACGCCATCCCGCCCGAAGCCCGTCGCCTCGGGAGGTGACACCCTTTGCACCGCTTGCTGGTCTTCGCCCTGGTCGGCCTGGTGGCCCAGCTGGTGGACGGGGCCCTGGGCATGGCCTACGGTGTGACGTCGTCGTCCCTGCTGCTGCTCTACGGCCTGGCTCCCGCGGCCGCCTCCGCCTCGGTGCACCTGGCGGAGACGATCACCACCGCCGTGTCGGGCCTGTCCCACTGGCGCATGGGCAACTGGCACCGGCCGACGGTCCGGGGTCTGGTGCTGCCCGGCGCCGCCGGGGCCTTCCTTGGGGCCGTGCCGCTGGCCTCGCTGCCGGCGGAGCGGGTGCGGCCCGTGGTGGCCGGGTTCCTCCTGATCCTGGGCGTGTACATCCTGGTGCGGTTCACCCTGGCCGCCATGCCCCGGAGCCAGCGGCCGCCCCGCCTGCGCCTGCGCCACGTGATGCCCCTGGGGTTCATCGCCGGGCTGCTGGACGCCACCGGCGGGGGCGGCTGGGGTCCCATCGCCACCCCGGCCCTGATGGTGCGGGGAACCCTGCCCCCCCACCAGGTGGTGGGTTCGGTGTCCATCGCCGAGTTCGCCGTGGCGGTATCGGCCACCCTGGGCTTCGCCCTGACCCTGGGGTGGCAGGGGGTGGCGTGGCTGCAGGTGGCCGCCCTGGTGGCCGGCGGGGCGGTGGCCGCACCCCTGGCGGCCTGGATGGCACGGAAGCTGCCGGCCCAGGTCCTGGGGGTGATGGTGGGGACCGCCGTGCTGCTGGTCAACCTGCGCACCCTGTTCGGCGCCGCCGGCATCACCGGGCTGGCCCGGCTCCTCGGCTACGGCGTGGTCGCCGCCGTCTGCCTGGGGCTGCTGATCCAGGCGGCCGTGCGCAGCCGCCGGGGCGCCATGACCCAGGTCCAGCACCCGGCCACCGACTGAACCGGAGGCCCAGAGCGCCAGGGCCCTGGGCCCCGCATTCTGAGCCCAGGGCCCCGGGCCCAGGCCCCGGGCCTCGCCGGCCGGGACGCCCTGCCCGGCGGCACCGGCACGCCGCAACCCCCGACGTGCCCCGCATGGTTGCCGGCCGACGCACCCTGCCCGGCGACACCGGCACGCCGCAACCCCACCCATGGGGATCCCCCGGCGCCCGCTGCCTCCCCTGCACCGCCGAACCGGCCGCGCCCCGAGCCGGCCCCGCCGCCGGCCAGGGTGATCGCGCCCGGCCCCTGGGTTCAGCCGGTGGTGGCCGGGGCGACGCCCGCCGTGCCCTCGTAGACCCGCTCGCCGTTCACCTCGACGGCGTAGTGGATGGCGGCCGTCTTGCCGATCATGGCGCTGACCCCGCAGTACTTCTGCTGGCTCAAGGTGACCGCCCGTACGGCCCGC
>DATCLH010000347.1:0-1612 GCA_036564035.1 Thermaerobacter sp. | reverse complement strand
GTCTCGGGCCGGAAGGCGTTGAGCACGTGGGGCCGGTTGATGGTGATCTTGGCGATGCCCTCGCCGTCGGCCTTCTCGTAGATGATGTCCTCGTAGTCCTTGACCTTGATCCAGCGCGGCAGTTCCGTTGCCGTCGCCATCGGCGTCCCTCCCCGTTCCGATGCCGGTTGGTTTGCCTAGAAACCGTTCGTTTGCGTTGCACGGATCGTTTGCCTGGACCGGGCGCGGCCCGGGCGCCGGGCCGGGCCGGTGCGGCCTTGCGGCCAGGGTCGCCCGGGCTTCACCGGTGCTCGCTCCAGAAGGCTCTCACCTCCTTGACGAACGCGGCCGGTTCCTCCAGGTGGACGGTGTGGCCGGCCCCCGGTACGACGACCGCCCGGCCCCGCGGCAGCCGCTCCGCCATGGCCTGGGCCAGGGCGACGTATTTGGCGTCGTCCTCGCCCGCCAGGCAGAGGACGGGCACCCGCAGCCCGGCCAGCCGGTCCCAGAGGGGTGGCTGGACACCCGCCCCCATGCCCCGCAGGCTGTTGGCCAGGCCCCGGGGCCGCTGGGCCCGGCGGGCGGCCCGGACGGCCGCCTGGGCGGCCGGCGGCAGCCGCCGCAAGCCGGCGAAGAGGGGCAGCGCCTCCCAGGAGCGGGCAAAGGCCTCGAGGCCCTTCTCCTCGATGCGGCGGGCCAGGTCCTCGTCGCTGCGGCGCCGCGCCTCCCGCTCGGCGGGATCGGCCAGGCCGGGCGACGCGGACTCCAGGACCAGGGAGGCCACCCGCTGCGGCGCCGCCACCGCCAGGCTCAGGGCCACCCGGCCGCCCATGGAGTAGCCCCCCAGGTGAACCCGCTCGACGGCCAGCCGGTCCAGCAGGTCCAGGAGGTCGGCCACCTGCTCCTCCATGCGGTAGCGGCGGGGATCGGCCGGCGCCGCCGAGCGGCCGTGGCCCAGGAGGTCGACGGCCAGCAGCGGCCCCGCCTCCGCCAGGGCCTCCCAGACCCCCGCCCAGGTGGCGATGCTGCCGGTGAAGCCGTGGAGCAGGAGCGCCGGTTCGGGGCGGCCTGCCGGCCGGGGGCGGGCGCCCCCTTCGCCCCCGGGCGCGACGCCGGGACCGCCCGACGCCACCACGTGGTAGCGGGTGCCGCGCACCCGGACGAACGCGGCCGTGAAGGATCCCGTCCCGGCGGATCCCTCCGGCACCGGGGTCCCCACCGCCGGCCCCTTGGGGCCAGGTCCCCGGGCCGGCCCTTCGCCGCCATCCGCGCCGGCACCAGCCCGGGCGGCGTCAACCCCGGCCCTGCCGGTCCGTGCGGACGGCTCACCCGGTTCCCGCCGGGCGGCCCCGGTCCGATCGCCGGGCTCCCCGCCCCCCGGGGGAACATCCCGGGGCCCGGGTGGCGTAAGGCCGGCCCCCGCCAGCACCGCCTTCGCGGCACGGGCCACCGCCTCCCAGACCTGGCGGTGGTGTTCCACGTTGCGCGGCCGGTTCGTCCGGATCTCGACGATGGCCGGCATCCCGCCCGCCAGGGCCTCCTCCACCGCGGCGCCGAAATCCGGCCAGGTCTCCACCCGGCGGTAGCCGATGCCGTACAGGGCGGCGGCATGGCGGAAGTCCAGGCCGTGGGG
>DATCLH010000346.1:0-2530 GCA_036564035.1 Thermaerobacter sp. | reverse complement strand
CTGGAGGACGTGCCGCCGGCCCGCCGCTTCCTGGGCCGGCCCCTGGGTGACCGGGTGAAGATCATCGCCGCGGGACCGCTGATGAACGTGGCCCTGGCCATCGTCCTCTTCGCCCTGGTGTTCGCCGTCATCGGCATCCCCGTGGCCCGGCCGGTGGTCGGCGAGGTGGTGCCCGGGTATCCCGCCGCCGAGGCGGGGCTGCAGCCGGGGGACCGCATCGTCGCCATCGACGGCCGGCCCGTCACCGGGTGGGAGCAGGTGGTGACGGGGATCCAGCAGGCCGCCGGGCGGCCCGTGGTCCTGACCGTCCAGCGCCAGGGCCAGGAGCTGTCGGTCCGGGTGACCCCCCGGCCCGATCCCGAGCGCCCCGGGGTCGGCGTCATCGGCATCCGCCCGCTGGTGGAGACGGAGCGCACGGGGCTGGTGGAGGCCGTCGCCCGCGGCGCCCAGGCCACCTGGCAGGTGGCGGCCGGCTTCGTCACCGCCCTGGTGCACATGCTGACCGGCCGCGGCGGGTTCGACGTCATCGGCCCGGTGGGCATCGGCCAGCAGATCGGTGAGGCGGCCCAGGTGGGCTTGAGCCAGGTGGTCCTGCTGGCGGCGATCCTCTCGGCCAACCTGGCCCTGGTCAACCTGCTGCCGATCCCGGCCCTGGACGGCGGCCGCCTGGTGTTCCTGGCGGTGGAGGGCGTCCGCGGCCGGCCCGTCGACCCCGAACAGGAGAACTTGATCCACTTTGTTGGCTTTGCCCTGCTGATGCTGTTGGCCATCGTGATTACCTACCGCGACCTCTTGCGACTGAACGCGTCGTGACCGCTCAGGGATGGCCGGCCGGTCGCCAGCGTCCCGGCCGGGCGGCCGCGCACCAGGCGACCGGAGGCCGGCTGCCCGGCTGGGCGGCCGCGCCCGTGCTTGACCGGAGGAAGGAGCCCCATGATGGAACTTGGCCCCAAGCCGCGCCGCCGGACACCCACCGTCTGGGTGGGCCCGGTGCCCATCGGCGGCGAGCACCCCGTGGTGGTCCAGTCGATGACCAACACCGACACCGCCGACGTGGAGGCCACGGCCGCCCAGGTCATCGAGCTGGCCCGGGCGGGCAGCGAGGTGGTGCGGATCACCGTCAACCGGGAGGAGGCGGCCGCGGCGGTGCCCCGCATCGTCGAGAAGGTGCGGGCCGCCGGCTACGGGACGCCCCTGGTGGGCGACTTCCACTACAACGGCCACGTCCTGCTCACCCGCTACCCGGAGTGCGCCCGGGCCCTGGACAAGTACCGGATCAACCCGGGCAACGTGGGCACCCGGCAGAAGGACCGCAACTTCGCCCAGATCATCGAGGTGGCCCTCAAGTACGACAAACCGGTGCGCATCGGCGTCAACTGGGGCTCCCTGGACCAGGAGCTGCTGACCGAGCTGATGGACGCCAATGCCCGCCGGCCCGAGCCCCGCAGCGCCCGCCACGTGCTCCTCGAGGCCATGGTGGAGAGCGCGCTGCGGTCCGCCCGCATGGCCGAGGAGCTGGGCATGCCCCATGACCGGATCATCCTCAGCGCCAAGGTCTCCGAGGTCCAGGACCTGATCGCCGTCTACCGGGAACTGGCCGCCCGCTGCGATTACCCCCTGCACCTGGGCCTGACCGAGGCCGGCATGGGGATGAAGGGCATCGTGGCCAGCACGGCCGGTCTGGCGGTGCTGCTGCAGGAGGGCATCGGTGACACCATCCGCGTGTCCCTGACGCCCACCCCCGGCGGCGACCGGGCCGAGGAGGTGCGGGTCGCCCAGCAGATCCTCCAGTCCCTGGGGCTCCGCTCCTTCATGCCCCAGGTCAGCTCCTGCCCGGGCTGCGGCCGGACCACCAGCACCTTCTTCCAGGAGATGGCCCGCGACGTCCAGGCCTACATCCAGCGGCGCATGCCCGAGTGGCGCCGCCGCTACCCGGGGGTCGAGAACCTGCGGGTGGCCGTCATGGGCTGCGTGGTCAACGGGCCCGGCGAGAGCCGCCATGCCGACATCGGCATCTCCCTCCCGGGCACCTTCGAAGAGCCGACGGCCCCGGTGTTCGTCGACGGGGAGAAGTACACCACCTTGCGGGGAGACGACATCGTGCCCCGCTTCCTGGAGATCCTGGAGGCCTACGTGGCCCGCCGCTTCGGCCAGGCCGGCGGCTCGCGGGCCGCGGGCGCCGAACCGGCCAGCCAACCCGGGGCCGACGGGGCGGCGACCGGCCGGCGGCCGAATCTTGTCCCGCCCCAGGGGACATGGTAGGAATAAGAGGAGAAAGGTGGCAGGACAGGCCCTGGGACGCTGGGCCGGAGGTTCTCCCAGGTCGAACCCGGCCGTTGCCGTTCCGGGTCCTACACGCCAGCCTTTCGTCCGCTTCGGGCGAAAGGCTTTTTTGACATCGGGCCCTTTCGATGCCGGGCCTGTTGGACGTTGCGCGAGGACGGGAGGCGGAGCCCATGCGGTGGACCCGGCTTTTGATTCCCACCCTGCGGGACGACCCCGCCGAGGCCGAGATCGCCAGCCACCGCCT
>DATCLH010000345.1:0-1719 GCA_036564035.1 Thermaerobacter sp. | reverse complement strand
TCCTGTATCTCCTGCGCCGGCGGCCCCGCCAGCAGGTGGTACCATCGACCCTCCTCTGGCGGCTGGCCGCCCGCGACACGGTGGCCCGGCACCCGTGGCAGCGGTTCCGCTCACGCCTCTCCTTCTGGCTCGAACTGCTGGCCGCCCTGGCCCTGGCGCTGGCCCTGGCCCGGCCCCTTCTTCCCGGCGGAGCCCCGGCCGCGACCGGGGCCGTCTGGGTCCTCGACGCCACCGCCAGCATGGCCGCAGGGGACCGCTGGGAACAGGCCCTGGCGACGATCCGGGAGGATCTGCGCCACGCGGGCCCGGGCTTCCGCGGCGCCCTCCTCTGGGCGGGCCCGGAGCTCCGCTGGCTGGCCGGGCCGGGAGCGTCCCCCGCCGCCATCGCCGCCGCCCTCGACCGGACGAACCGGCCCTCCGGCGGCACCACCGACTGGGCCGCGGCCCTGGCCCTCGCCTACGGAGCCGCCGCCGGCCTGCCGCCCGAGAGCCCGGTGCGGGTGGTCACCGACGGCAGCGACCCGGCCCTGGCCGCCCAGCTGGCAAGGCCCCCCGCCGGCCTGCACCCCCTGCAGATCCTGACCGTGGGGCAACCGGAGGAGAACACGGCCATCGTCGCCGCCGGCCCGCCCGTCCCCGCTGCCGCCCTACCAGAAGGGGCTACCGAAGGGCCAGGGCCGGCGGGATCCGGCGCGGGGCCTTCCGGGCCCCAAACCGCGACCATCACCGTCACCCTGGTCCACTACGGCCGGGCGCCGGCGGAGGTGGACGTGCTGGTCGAGCCGGCAACCCTGGCCGGCACGCCCTGGACGGGACCGGATCCCGGGCCGCCGCCGGTCGGCGGGAGCCCCGGGGCCGGCTTCGGGAACGCCCCGTCCCAGCGGGTACGGCTGGAACCGGGCCGGCCGGCCGAACACCGCTTTACCGTCCCCGCGGGCGCCCCCCTCTACCGGGTCGCCCTGGTGCCCGGCGACGCCTATCCGCTGGACGACGTGGCCTGGGCGGTGCCCGCCGCCCGCCCGGGCGTGCGCATCGGGCTGCTGGCCGCAGGCCAGGCGGGGCTCATCGAGCGGGCCCTCGCCCTGCGGCCCGGCGCCACGGTGGTGCGCCTGCTGGAGGAAGGCGCCCCCGGCAGCCGGCCCGATCTGGCCTCCCTCGACTTGCTGGTGGTGGCCGGGCACCCGTTGCCCGCGGGCCTTCCCGAAACCCTGCCGGTGATCTGGATCGACCCGCCCGGCCCAACGGCGCCCGAGCTCGCCGGCCAGGCCCGTCGAGCGGCCGGCTCCAGCGGTTCACCCACCGGTTCGCCGGACGGCGGCGGCCCGCCGCCGGCAGACGCCGGCCCGCCGCCGGGGGAGCCGGCGGGGCCAGAAGCGCCCGGGGCACCGGGGGGACGAGGAGCGGCCGGGGCGCCGGGGGCGCCAGGAACACCCAGCGGGCCGGGAGCGCGGGGAGCGCCCGGGGCACCGGGGTCGCCAGGAGTGCCCGGCGGGCTGGGTGCGCGGGGAGCACCCGCAGCACCGGGGGCGCCAGGAGCACCCGGCGGGCTGGGATCGCAGCTGGGGACTCCGCAGGTCTCGCCGGGTTCCTCCCGCCCTTTCCGGCCCCAGTTCCTGGCCGTGCCGCCGGGAGGTCGCGCCGCCCGGCTCCTGGCCCTGGTGCCCCTGGAGGGCGTCACCCTCCTGTCCGCCCGTCCCCTGGTACCAGGTCCGGGAGAGG
>DATCLH010000344.1:0-1701 GCA_036564035.1 Thermaerobacter sp. | reverse complement strand
GGCGGGGCGGCGCAAGTTCCGGGGCGTGCCGGGCCAGGCCGGGCACCACCTGGCGGTGCAAGTGGTGGAACGGGTGGCAGAGGAGGCACAGGGCCATGGGGACGGGCGAATGGGAGATGTTGTCTCAGGAGGAGATTGATGCCCTCCTGCGCAGCCTGGCCGAGGAGGGGACCGGCGGGGGCCTGCCGGCGGCATCCGGCCAGGACCCGCCGGCGGGTCGCCCGGATGGGGAGCCGGGCCCGGAAGGGGCGGGCCAAGGGGACGGCGGCAGCGGGGGTGGATCCGCCCGGCCGAGCGGCGGCGGGCCCCGGGCCGGGGGCCGCGAGGGGGAGCGAGACCCGGCGGGTGCCGGGGGCGACGCCCCCGATCCCGCGATGGCTGCGGGCGCGGCCGGCGCCGGCGGCCCGGGCGGGGCGTCCCCGGGCCGGTCGCCCGCAGGCGGAAGACCCGGCCCGCAGGCCGGGGGCATGGCCGGGGGGATGGCCGGCGGCGAGGCCGTCCCCGCCGCGGCGGCGGCCGAGCCGGCCCTAAGCCGGATCCCGGTGGGCTCCGGAGGCCCCGGCAGCCCTGGGGCGCCCGGCGGGGGGCCCAACCCGGCGGGCGGCGTGGAGGCCGGGTTCTTCCCCCTGCACGGGGGGCCCGAGGCCGCCGACCCCTGGGCGGCCGATGCCGGGGACCGGGAGGGGGCCGCCGCCCTGGCCCGCGGCACCTTGGATCTGCTGCTGGACGTGCCGCTGCAGCTGACGGTGGAGCTGGGGCAGACCCAGCGGACGGTGCGGGAGCTGCTGGAGATGGCGCCGGGGACGGTGCTCGAGCTGGACCGCCTGGCGGGCGAGCCGGTGGACCTCCTGGTCAACGGCCGGCTCATCGCCCGGGGCGAGGTGGTGGTGATCGATGAGAACTTCGGCATCCGGATCACCGACATCGTCAGCCCAGGCGAGCGGCTCCGGCGCCTCCGCTGAGGACCCGGCGAGGGGGGCCGCCCCGCCGCCCCAGGGCCGGCCGGTGGTGGCGGTGATCGACCCCTCCGCCTTTGCCCGGGGCCAGATCCGCGCCCTGCTGGTGCCCTGGGGCTGTGAGGTGGTCGAACTGGCCGGCGACGAGCCGCTGCCCTGGCTCGCAGAGCGGCTGGCCCGGGCTCGGGTTCTGGTGGTGGAACCGGCTTCCCACGGGGCCGGGGCGGCCGCCTGGCTGGCCCGGCTCAAGGCGGCCTGTCCGGCGGCGGCCCTGGTGGTCTGCACCGCCCTGACGACCCGGGCGGCGGTGGTAGCCTACCGCAGGGCCGGGGCGGCCGACGTGATCGCCAAGCCCTGGTCGGCAGACCGGCTGGGGGCGGCCATCCGGAAGGCCCTCGGCGGCCGGGCGGGCGGGCCGGCCGCCGGGAGGGCGGGGACCGCCGCGGCGGCCGGTGGGGGCGACAAGGCGGCTGGCGGCAGCGACGAGACGGCGGGGGGACGGGGGAACCGTGTGGACCGGCCTGATCCAATTCCTTCTGGCTTCGCTTCTGGTGATCGCGGCGGCCGCCTGGGGCAGCCGGGCCCTGGCCCGCTGGCTGCGGCCTCGGGCGGGTGAACAGGGGGTCGAGGTGCGGTCCGTGGTCTCCCTGGGCGGGCGGCGGGCCCTCTGCGTCGTCCGCTGGCACGGGGACGAGCTGCTCCTCGGGGTGACGGACCACGGGGTGAGCCTCCTGGACCGGCGTCC
>DATCLH010000343.1:0-7898 GCA_036564035.1 Thermaerobacter sp. | reverse complement strand
CAGCTGATGGCCAGCGAGGGCCATCGCGCCAACATCCTGAACCCGGATCACGACGCCATCGGCGTGGCCGTGGTGCCGATCCCCTACGGCGTCCTGGTGGTCCAGCTCTTCCTGGGCGACCGGTACCGGTGAACGCCCGGTCACCGAAACGAAAACCAGCCGCCAACGCGATGGGCGGCGCCCTGCTGGGCGCCGCCCATCGTCTTCACCGGCCAAGCCCCCGCTGACGGCCGCCACGTGGCGCCACCGGCCGTTCCGGGGTCGTTCTGGGTATAAGGTCGTTCTGGGCGCGTCCGGACCGCCTAACCGCCTTCCCGTCCCCGTCCCGGCCCCTGGCGCCGGCTGCGCCGGCCGCCGGGCAAACCGTCGGTGGCCGGCCCGCCGCCTCGGAGCCCGCCGGCGCCCGGGCCCGAACCATCCCCATCGCTACCGGCGCGACCGGTGCCGTCGCCCGCACCGCCGCCGGGTTCCTCCGGCGGGCGCTGGGCGCCCTTGAGCAGGCGATACGCCCCGACGCCGAGCAGGACGATCAGGCCGTACGTCACGCCCAGCATGATGATCACGAAGGCCTTGGGCAACTGCCCGCCGCTGGTCCAGTGGGTCGCCAGTTCCAAGCCGCCCATGCGCCCCACCCCCGGGGCACGCAGGGCCGCGACAAGCCGTCGCGGCCCTGCGTGCGAGGTGGCCGGTTCGTCCGGCCCCCATCACGTCGGTTTCCCATCACGCCCATTGCCCATCAATAGTCCAGCGAGACGCCGTACCACATGATCAGGGCGAAGATCATCGGCGTCAGGATGACGTAGATCATGTTCAGCTTCTCGAACCGCAGGTGCATGAAGTTGGCCACGATCAACAGCGACTTGAGCAGCGTCATCAGCAGCAGGACGCCGACCAGCACCGCCCGGGGGATGTGGAACAAGACCACGCCGACCTCCAGGACGGTGATCACCAGCAGCCAAAGCCACGTGACGAAGTACAAGCGGTTGCCGTGATCGTGCTCCTGCCCGTGCTCCATCGCCTGCTCGGAAGCTCCGCTCACCAGGCGCCCCTCCTTCCCCCGCCGGCGACCCCGACGGTCGCCGGCGGCCCTCCGCCCCGCACGGCGCGATGCGCGGGCCCATGCCGCCCAGCCCTCCGGGGATGCCTCCCCGGACGCAGCCCTCAGCGCCGATCGCGCCGCCGGGGGTGCCGGGCCATCAGACTAGATCAGGTAGAACAGCGTGAAGATGAACACCCACACCAGGTCGACGAAGTGCCAGTACAGGCCGGCCACCTCGACGCCCAGCCCCGAGTAGCGGCCGCGCATGGCGTTCAGGGTGACCACCGCCAGGTAGATCAGGCCCGTCAGGACGTGGAACCCGTGGAACCCGGTGATCACGAAGAAGCTGGCGCTGAACTGCGGCACGCCCCAGGGGTTGGTGAAGAGCCGCGCCCCTTCATGGATCAGGCTGGTCCACTCGAAGGCCTGCGACCCCAGGAAGAACAGGCCGCCCAGGATCGTCAGCAGCAGGAAGCGCACCGCCGCCTTCTGGTCACCCCGCCGGGCCGCTCCCACGGCCGCCGCCATGGTCGAGCTGCTGCTGATCAGGATGAAGGTCATCAACGTGACCAGCCAGAGCCCTTCAAAGATGTGGGTCCGGTCCGGCCAGGTGCCCGCCTTCAGCCGCGCCACGCCATAGGCCGTCAGCAGGGTGGCGAAGACCAGGACGTCCGACGCCAGGAAGATCCACATGCCCAGCTTGGCGTGGGCCGTGGCGAAAGGCGAGCGGCCGCCGCCCCACTCCGACCGCAGCACGGCCTCCTGGTCGGCCGCCAGCGGGTGCTGCGTCGCCTCGATGGTGCTCATGCCGACACCCCCATCGTTACCAGAGAAGCAATGCGAACAGGTACACCCAGAGCACGTCGACGAAGTGCCAGTAGGTCGCGATGTTGGCCAGCGACGCCGCCCGTTGCGCCGTGGTGCCGGGCCGCCCCAGCCGCCACAGCCCGTAGATCAGCGCTCCCATGCCGCCCGCCACGTGGGCCGCGTGGGTGCCGCTGAGCAGGTAGAAGAAGGCGGCGTGGGTGCTCCCCGCGGCGGCGACGCCCGCGCCCATCCACTGCAGCCACGCGGCCACCTGGCCGGCCACGAAGAGGGCACCCAGCAGGATCGTCAGCAGCAGGGCGCGCCGCGCCGCATCGGTCCGGCCCTGGCGCGTCCGCCGCCGGGCCGCCTCCATGCTGGCGCTGCTGGCCAGCAGGACCGCCGTGTTCCACCACAGCAGGGTCGGCAGGTCCTGCCGCGCCCACCCCGGCTCGGCACTGCGGACCACGTAGGTGCTGGTGAAGCCCATGAACATCAGGGTCACCGCCGCCACCACGATCCAGGTGGCCATGGTGGCCGCCCGGGCCCGGGCCGCTTCCTCCTCGCCGCCGCCGGCACCGCCGCCGGGGCCGCCGTGGCCCCCGCCGCGACCGGTGGGGGGCGTCCGGACCGGGGAACCGGCCCGGCCCCCCGGGATCACCGGCACCGGCGGGCGGCCCGCGACGCGGCCGCTACGGGTCCGGGTACGGGTTCGCGGTGGCTTCCGGGTTGTCGTCGCCATCTCGGTCACCCCCACAGGCCCGAGGTCCCGCCGGTGCCGTCCGGCCATCCCGGTTCGGCCGGTCAGCGGGAGCCGGCGCCGTCGCGCCCGGCCGTCGCCAGCGCGGGCTCGGGCACCCACTGCGGGATGTGGTCGACGCCCTCGGGCGCATCCTTCGGGCTGTACTCATACGGCCAGCGGTAGACCACCGGCTCCGCCTCGTCCCAGTTGCCGTGGGGCGGCGGCGACGGCGCCCACCACTCCAGGGTATTGGCCTGCCACGGGTTCCGCTCGGCCTTGGGCCCGCGGAACATGCTGTAGAACAGGTTGTAGGCGAAGATCAGCTGGGCCGCGCCCAGGACGAAGGCCGAGATCGAGATCACGTGGTTCAGGGTCGCCACGTCGCCCAGGAACTGATACGCCGCCCAGTTGTAGATTCGCCGCGGCATCCCGGCCGTCCCCAGGAAGTGCATGGGGAAGAAGGTGCCGTAGATGCCCAGGAACGTCAGCCAGAAGTGCCACTTGCCGAGCCGCTCGTTCATCATCCGGCCGAACATCTTGGGGAACCAGTGGTAGATCCCCGCGAACACCCCGAACAGCGCCGCGGCCCCCATGATGAAGTGGAAGTGGCCGACGACGAAGTAGGTGTCGTGGAAGTACAGGTCCACCGACGGGTTGCCCAGGATCACGCCCGTCAGACCGCCGGTGATGAACAGCGACACGAAGCCGATGGCGTACAAGGACGCCGCCGTGAAGCGCATCTTCGACCGGTAGATGGTCGCCAGCCAGTTGAACGTCTTGATCGCCGACGGGATGGCGATGGCCAGGGTCGTCGCCATGAAGATGCTGCCCAGGGTCGGGCTCATGCCGCTGGAGAACATGTGGTGACCCCAGACGATGAAGCTCAACCCGGCGATGGCCAGGATCGAGCCCACCATGTACCGGTAGCCGAAGACCGGCTTGCGCCCGTGGGTCGCCAGCACCTCGGAGACGATGCCCATGGCCGGCAGGATGACGATGTACACCTCGGGGTGCCCGAAGAACCAGAACAGGTGCTGCCACAGGATCGGGTCACCGCCACCCGCCGGGTCGAAGAAGTGGGTGCCGCCCACCCGGTCGAAGATCAGCATCAGGCACGCCGCCATCAGGGCCGGGAAAGCGAACAGGCCCACCAGCGCCGTGACGAACAGGGCCCACACCGTCAAGGGCAGCCGGCTGAAGGACATGCCCTTGGTGCGCATGTTCAGCGTGGTCGTGATGTAGTTGATACCACCCGCCAGGAACGCCAGCATCAGGATGAAGACGGCGATCAGCCACAGGGTCTGGCCCGCCGTCTCCCGATCGCTCAACGGCACGTAGGCCGTCCAGCCGGACCCCGGCGCGCCGCCCTCCACGAAGAAGGAGGCCAGCGCGAACACGATGGCGACGGGGAACATCCAGTACGACAGCATGTTGAGGACGGGGAACGCCATGTCCCGCGCGCCGATCTGCAGCGGGATCAGGAAGTTGGCGAACCCGCCGCTCAGGGCCGTCGTCAGGAAGAAGAACACCATGATGGTGCCGTGCATCGTGATGGCCCCGTAGTAGAAGTCCGGGTTCATCTGCCCGCCCTTGAAGGCGTTGGGCATGATCGCCTCCAGCAGCGGCCACTGCTTGCCGGGCCAGCCCAGCTGCACGCGCATGAGCATGGCCAGGAAGCCACCGATGGCCGCCATGATCAGCGAGGTCAGCAGGTACTGGATGGCGATGATCTTGTGATCGGTGCTGAAGATGTAACGGCGCCAAAAGCTCTGCGGCTCGTGGTGGTGGGCCGCGTGGGTGGCGTGGCCCGCCACCGCGGCCTGGGTGCCGCCGTGGGCCATTACCGTTCCTCCTCTCTACCGAGCCGGTGACCGGCGATCCAAAGGCCGGTCACTGGGCCGTCCCGCCGTGCTCACCCGCGTGCTCCGTGACCCAGGCCTGCCAGTCCGCGTCGGACAGCACCTGGATCTCGCCGCGCATGGTGAAGTGGCCGACGCCGCACAGCTCCGCGCAGGCGATCTCGAAGCGCCCCACTTCCGTGGGCTCCACGTACACCTCGGTGACCTGGCCGGGGACGGCATCCATCTTCACCCGCAGCTGGGGCACGAAGAAGCTGTGGATCACGTCCCGCGAGCTGAGCTTGACCGTCACGTGGTAACCGGCCGGCATCACGATGGGACCCTTCGACCCGTCGACCACGATGTCGTCCTTGCCCGCCGGGTCATTGGGGTCGATGCCGAAGGGGTTCTTCTGGAAGTCCACGTACTGCGGGTCCGTCTTGCCGAACTTCCCGTCGGGACCCGGGTAGCGCGCCGTCCAGAAGAACTGCTGGCCCCAAACCTCCACCACCGCCGACTTCTCCGCCGCGGCGGCCGTCGGCGTGTGGAGCGTCAGCCAGATCTGATAACCCATCACGATGAACACCGTCAGGATGACGGCCGTCGCCACGGTCCAGGTGGTCTCCAACCGCTTGTTCTCGTGCCAGTAAAGCGCCCGCGGGCTGCGCGCGGCCCTCCAGACGAACCAGGCCAGCATGCCCTGGGTGAGAACGAAGACGATGCCAATGCTGATCATCAGGATGTTGAACATGTGGTCGATGGGCGCCGCGGCCGCCGACACCAGGGGCGGCAGCCACCAGCGCTTCGTGGCGTAGACGGTGCTGGCCACGCCCGCCACCAGGACGAGCCCGACCAGGAGGGTCATGACCGCACCGGCGCGCCGGTTGTCGCGCTCCGTCACCTGCTGCATGTCCCCCTTTGCCTCCCATCCGCCGGTCCCGGGCGGCAGGCGAACCGCCCGCCCTCCCGTCGCCGGCCCGTCGAGTTCCAGCGTGACGCCGCGATCCACCTTGCCGTCGTGGACCGGATCAGGTGGACCGGATCAGAACGTATTGCAATCCGAGGGCAACAAGGTCGCAGTCCCCGCAGTCCGCTTGGATTGTATGGAATCCCCCCTACGGCCGCAAGGCGACAAATGACAAGAGCGGCAACCCACCCCCTGGTGCCGCGAGCCACCTGGGCGCCTCGTCTTGCCAGCCGGCGACAAAGCGATAGAATAGTGCCGTGATCGTTCCTGCGCGCTCCTCTTTCCTGCAGCCCACTATCAAAAGTCCCTGACCCGCGCCCGTCCTGGCCATCGGGCTCCAAACCGATGCGCCTCGGGCCGAGGCCGGAGGAAAGGCGCTTCGGGTCGCATGAACCCCACGCGTTTCGGTATTTTCTAATCGTTGTGAGGGCGCGGATGGCGGAATCCGGCGGATCTCCGGACGATCCCGGGCACGGGCAGCCGGCGTCCCGCGCCGGCGCCGCGAACCGCGGGTTCAGCCATTCCGGATGGAGGAACGGTCCATGAGCATGCCCAACAGCGCGGTGCTGGCGCGCGCCATCCCCGCCAGCCGGAGCCACGCGCTCCGCGACTACCTGACGCTGATGAAGCCGGGGGTCATGCTCCTCGTCCTGGTCACCACGGCGGCCTCCATGTGGGTCGCCCTGGGCGAGGCCCCGCACCCCTGGACGCTCTTTCTCACCCTGGCGGGCACCATGCTGGCGGGCGGCTCCGCCGCCACCTTGAACCATGTGCTCGACCGGGACATGGACGCGGCCATGCCCCGCACCAGCCGGCGGCCCATCGCCGCCGGGCGGGTCCACCCCGGCCGCGCCACGGCTTTCGCCGTGCTCCTCGGCATCCTCAGCTTCGCGCTGCTGTATACCCAGGTGAATCCCCTGACGGCCTACCTGGCGGTGGGCGGCATCGCCTTCTACGTCGGCGTCTACACCGCCTGGCTCAAGCGGCGCACCCCGCAGAACATCGTCATCGGCGGTGCCGCCGGCGCCGTCGGGCCGCTGATCGGCTGGGCCGCCGCCACCGGCCGGATCGACCTGGCGGCCGTCGTGCTGTTCCTGATCGTCTTCTTCTGGACGCCGCCCCACTTCTGGACCCTGGCCGTCGCCCTGCGGGACGAGTACGCCCAGGCCCAGGTCCCCATGCTGCCGGTGGTGGCGGGCGTGGAAGCCACCTTGCGGCAGGTCTACCTCTATACGTGGATCACCGTGGCGGTCACCCTGGCCATGCTGCCCCTGGGCGTGCTGGGGTGGGCCTACACGGCGGCCGCCCTCGCGCTAGGGGCCCGGTTCCTCCGCTTGACCCGGCGCCTCATGGACCAGGTCACCGAGGGGCGGGCCCGGGCCGTGTACGGCTTCAGCATCGTCTACCTGTTCAGCCTGTTCGGCGCGATGGTCCTTGACGTGACCCTGCATCAGCTGGCCGGCGCGCTGCTGGGCCGGTTCTAGTCGCCGGTTGGGCGGTTGGGCCTGCCAGGGCCCCGTGGGACGCGACCATGGCCTGGTGCCCAGGGTCGAACCGGCACATGCCCTCGTCGGCCGGGGCACGGGATCCCAACCTGCCCTTTCAACCCACGTAACGCCGGCCGCGCGCCTGCCCTGCCAACCCACGGGACGCCATACCCACGCACGCCAGAAAGGAAGGCGGCTGGCACCGGGGACCCATCCCCATGCCAGCCGCCTTTCGCCAAGTCCCCGCAGCTCGGGGCCCCGTGGCCTTGAAACGGAGCCTTCGCAGCGACCCCTTTTCCCCGGTCCTTTTGCCTCAAGCCCGGCGGGCCGGGTCGAACCGGGGCGCCGGCACCGTCACCGGCCGCGCCCGCCCGGACCCCAGGGTGATCCCGGACGCATCCGTGCCCAGCGCCCAACCCGGACCGGCCGCCTCCAGCGCCCCGTGGCAGAGGACGGTGAAGAGCAACGCCATGATGCTGCTGTGCAGCATGGTCGCCGCCAGGTCCAGCCGGCTGAACACGACGAAGGCGCCGCTGAGGGCCTGGGCGACCGCCAGCGCGGCGGCAAGCTGCACGGCCCGGACGATGCCAGGGGCCTGGTCCCGGTAGCGGCGGGCCCAGGCCGCCAGGCCGAACAGCCCCACCAGGAGGACGCCGGCGGCCAGCCGGTGCACCATCTGGACCAGGGCCGCTCCCTCCCACGGCCCGCCGCACAGCGGCCACGCGGGGCAGGCCAGGCTGGACCCGGTGTGGCGCACGTACGCACCCGTGTAGACCACCAGGTACGTGTAGGCCAATAGCGCCCAGACCCACCGGCGCAGCGGGACCGGCACCGTGTTCCCGGCCCCCGGCCCCGGCTTGGGGGTTTCCCGCCCGCCGCCCCCGGCGCCCGCGGCGGCCACCGCGCCCGGGGCCGCGGCCATGGCCGGCCCGGAGCCGGTTCCACCGCGCCACACGCGCAGGCTCAGCAGCGCCACCGAGGCGAAGGACACCAGGGAGATGCCGAAGTGCAGGGCCAGGAC
>DATCLH010000342.1:0-3340 GCA_036564035.1 Thermaerobacter sp. | reverse complement strand
GTCTCGACCAGGGTCTCCAGGAAGGTCCGGTCGTGGCTGCTGACGATCAACGTGCCGGGGTAGGCGGCCAGCGCCTCCTCCAGCACCTCGCGGGTCTCCAGGTCCAGGTGGTTGGTGGGCTCGTCCAGGATGAGGACGTTGGCCCGCAGGGCGGCCAGGCGCGCCAGGATCAGCCGGCTGCGCTCCCCGCCGCTGAGGGAGCCCACCGGCTGGTGCACCGCCTCGCCGCGGAAGAGGAACCGGGCCAGGGCATGGCGCGCCTCGGCCACCGTCGTCCCCGTGGCGGCCATGTAGTCTTCCAGCACGGTGCGCCGCGGGTCGTCCAGGCCCAGCAACTGGTCCAGGTAACCGCAGCGCACCCCCTCCCCCCGGACGACCCGGCCGGCGGCCGGCTCCAGGACGCCCGCCAGGAGCCGCAGCAAGGTGGACTTGCCGGCCCCGTTGGGACCGAGCACGCCGATGCGCTCGCCCCGCCGCACCTCCCCGTCCAGGCCGTGGAAGAGCCACGGCCCGTCACCGTAGCGATGGCCGGCGCCCTCCAACCGGAAGACCACCTGGTGGGACGGGGGGCCCGCCTCCAGCCGGATCCGCGGCAGCGGCGGCGGGGGCGGCGGGGGTGGCGGCGCCTCCCGATCCAGCCGCTCCAGCTTCCGCTCCCGGTCCTTGGCCTGGGTGGCGCGGTTGCCCGCCCGGTAGCGGGCCACGAAGGCCTCCAGCCGCCGCCGTTCCTCCAGGTAGGCGCGGTAGGCGGCGGCCGCCTGTTCCCGCCGGCGCCGGCGCTCGGCGCGGTAGGCCTCGTAGTTGCCGTCGTAGAGCTCGAGGCGGCCGCCGGCCAGCTCGGCGATGCGCGTGCACACCCGGCTCAGCAGCCCCCGGTCGTGGGAGACCAGGACGACGGCGCCGGGGTAGGCGGCCAGGTGCCCTTCGAGCCAGGCGGCGGCCTCCACGTCCAGGTGGTTGGTCGGCTCGTCCAGGAGGAGCAGTTCCGGCCGCGCCACCAGCACCCGGGCCAGCCCCAGGCGCACCCGCTGGCCCCCGCTCAGGGCCGCCGGGGGCCGGTCCAGATCCGCAGACCGAAAGCCCAGCCCCGCCAGGATCTGGCGGGCCCGCGCCTCCATGGCGTAGCCGTCCTGCTGCTGGAACCGCTCCTGCAGGCGACCGTACCGGTCCAAGAGCCGTCCCAGCGCATCGTCCTCGGCTGAAGCGGCTGCATCCCGCGGCGCGGGCCCCGCCGCCCCGGCCGCCCCGGCCGTCCGGGCGATGGCTTGCTCCAGCTCGGCCAGCTCCCGGCGCAGCGCCAGGAGCTGGTCGAACCCGGCCAGCACCGCGTCGAGGACCGTGGCCCCCTCCACGGCGGCAGGATCCTGGGGCAGGTAGCCGGCCCGCAGGCCCTGGGCCCGCTGCACCTCGCCCCCGTCGGGCTCCAGGACCCCGGCCAGGATCCGCAGCAGGGTTGACTTGCCGGCCCCGTTGGGCCCCACCAGGCCCAGCCGGTCCCCTTCCCGGACCTGGAGGTCGACCCCCTCAAGGACCGGCCGGCCGCCCAGATGCCGGGTCACGGCGCGGGCCTCCAGGATCACCGCGCGGTTTGCCGCTGCGGGCGCCACGGCCCTCACCTCCTTCCTCCTTGTACCGGCTGGCGACCGGCCTGTCGAGGGGCCGCGTTCTTCCATCGCCAGGAATCGGCGGGCGGCCGGCGAAGCATCGTCCAGGAGTCCACGTCCAAGGGGGATGCGACGATGGGGACCTTCCGGATCGAGGTGCCGGAGCGGTACAACTTCGCCCGCGACACCATCGACCGCTGGGCCGAGGACCCGGAGCGCCCGGCCATGCTGTGGGTCGACGACGACGGCGCCGGCCACCCCTTCACCTTCCGCCACTTCGCCGAGCGCTCCCGCCGGGTGGCGGGCCTGCTGCGCTCCCTGGGCATCGGCCGCGGCGACCGGGTGCTGCTGGTGCTGGGGCGGGAGGTGGCCTGGTGGGAGGCCATGCTGGGGCTGATCCGGCTGGGCGCCATCCCCGCGCCGGGGACGACCCTGCTCACCGCCCGCGACCTGCTCTACCGGATCGAGCGGACGGAAGCGGCGGCGGTGATCGCCGACCCCGAGGTGGCCGAGCGGGTCGACGCCGTCGCCGACCGGTGCCCGTCGCTGCGGGCGCGGATCGTGGTGGGTGGAACCCGCCCCGGCTGGGTCGAATACGAGGCCGCCGTGGCCGCCGCGCCGCCCGATGAGGGCGAGATCACCGCGGCCACCGATCCCATGCTGATCTACTTCACCTCCGGCACCACCGGGTATCCCAAGATGGTCCTCCACGAGCACAGCTACCCGCTGGGCCACCGGGTGACCGGCGAGCTCTGGTGCGACCTCAAACCCGGCGACCTGCACTGGAACGTGTCGGACACCGGCTGGGCCAAGGCCGCCTGGTCCAGCTTCTGCGGCCCCTGGGTGGCCGGCGCCCAGGTGATGGTCGACCACAAGCCGGGCAAGTTCGACCCCCGGCGCACCCTGGAGCTGATCGGCCAGCACCGGCCCGCCAGCCTCTGCGCGCCGCCCACCGTCTACCGCCTGCTGGTCCTGGAGCCCCTGGACCGCTACGACCTGTCCAGCCTGCGCTCCTGCGTGTCGGCGGGGGAGCCCCTGAACCCCGAGGTGATCCACATCTGGGAGCGGGCGACGGGCGTGACCATCCGGGACGGCTACGGCCAGACGGAGACCGTCTGCATGATCGCCAACTGGCCGGGCCTGCCCGTCAAGCCGGGCTCCATGGGCAAGCCGTCGCCCCATGCCGAGGTGGCCATCATCGACGAGCAGGGGCGGGTGCTGCCGCCCGGGCAGGAGGGGGACATCGCCATCCGGGTCGAGCCGGAGCGGCCCGTGGGGATCTTCCGGGAGTACTGGAAGGACCCCGAGGGGACGGCCGGCCGCCGGGTGGGCCCCTGGTACATCACCGGCGACCGCGGGATCATGGACGAGGACGGCTACTTCTGGTTCGTCGGCCGGGCCGACGACGTGATCATCAGCGCGGGCTACCGCATCGGCCCCTTCGAGGTGGAGAGCGCCCTGGTGGAACACCCCGCCGTGGCCGAGGCGGCGGTGGTGGCCAGCCCGGATCCCGTCCGCGGCAGCATCGTCAAGGCCTTCGTGGTGCTGGCGCCCGGCTACGCCCCCAGCGAGGCCCTGGCCGCGGAGCTCCAGGAGCACGTCAAGAACACCACGGCCCCTTACAAGTACCCGCGGGAGATCGAGTTCGTGCCCGACCTGCCGAAGACCATCTCCGGCAAGATCCGGCGGGTGGAGCTGCGGGAGCGGGAGATGCAGCGCAAGGCCGGCGCCGGCGC
>DATCLH010000341.1:0-2915 GCA_036564035.1 Thermaerobacter sp. | reverse complement strand
GCGATCCGCTCGAGGTAGCGGGCCCGCTCGGCGGGCAGCATCCGCGGCCACGGCCCCTCGTCGAAGGCTCGCCGGGCCGCCTGGACCGCGGCGTCCACGTCCTCCGGCCCCCCTTCCGCCGCCTCGGCCAGGGGCCGGTTGGTCGCCGGGTTCAGGGTGGGGAAGAACCGGCCCGACCGCGAGGGGACGAACCGGCCGCCGATGAAGTGGAGAACCTGCCGGGGGATCGGGACGCCGGCCGCCGTTTCCCGCGCACCGCCCGGCACAGCGGCCGGGGCGGGCGCCGCGGCCGTCACCCGGGACGATCCCGCGCCGGCCACCGGGGCGGGCTGCCCAGCGGCCGGCCGGCCCGCTGCCGCCTCCATCCCCATCCCTGCTCCCGCCGGCATCACCGCCTCCGGGCCGGGGCCGGCCCCCCGGCCCGCCGCCTCGTCCGTCGCTCCGCCCATGGCTTCACGCTCCCCCGGACGGGCCCTGGAAGGCCGGTTCCTCCTGGACCGGGTTCTCCAGGGCCCCCAGCCCGTCGATCTCCAGCCGCATCACGTCGCCCGGCTTAACCGGGCTGATCCCCTTGGGCGTCCCCGTTAGGATCACATCGCCGGGCTCCAAGGTCATGAACTCGCTGAGGTAGGCGACCAGGTCGGGAATCCGCCGCAGCATCTGCGAGGTGTGCCCCTGCTGCCGCAACTGGCCGTTGACGTAGACCCGCATCCCCAGGGCGTGGGGGTCGGCGATCTCCCCCTCCACGAGATAGGGCCCCAGGGGGCAGAAGGTGTCCCAGCCCTTGGCCTTGACCGGCGGCCGGTAGACGTTGGTGATGAAGTCCCGCACCGTCACGTCGTTGGCGATGGTATAGCCGGCGATGACGTCGTACGCCCGTTCCGGAGGCACCCGGCGGCAGCGGCGGCCGATGACCACCCCGAGCTCGATCTCGTAATGGACGAACCCGGCGCCCGCCGGCACCACCACCGGGGCGCGGTGGCCGACCCAGGTATTGGGCGGCTTGAAGAACAGGGCCGGTTCCTCCGGCACCGCCAGCGACAGCTCGGCGGCGTGGTCGGCGTAGTTCAGGGCCAGGCCGATCACCTTGCCCGGCGCCACGGGGGGCAGGAAGACCACCTGGTCCTCGCCATGGGCCCGGCCGGCCTCGTCGACCAGGACGCCGGGCTCGGCCAGGTAGCCCTCGTGGTACCGGCCGGCGGCCAGGAACCGGGCCCGCTTCACGGGGTCGTCCCCCCTGCCGCCCGCAGGCCGGGGGCCGCCTCCCCGGCACTCCCCGGGGCGGGGCTGGCGCCGGCGGCATCCAAGCCGTAGAGGGCCATCACCTGCCGCAGCCGCTCCTGGTTGGCCGGCGACGGCTCGCACAGCGGCGGGCGGTAGGCGGGGTGGATCCGGCCCAGCTGGCCCAAGACCCACTTCACCGGCCCGGGGTTGGTCTCCAGGAACAGGGCCTCGTTCATCGGCAGCAGGTGGTAGTGAAGATCGATGGCCTCCCGCCAGCGGCCGGCCGCCACGTGGTCGTAAAGGGCTGCCACCTCCCGGGGCAGGACGTTGGCCGTGGCGCTGAAGTGGCCCACACCGCCCACCGCCAGCATGGGGTAGCAGAGCAGCTCGATGCCCGAGTACACGTGAAAGTCCCGCCCGCATGCGTGGAGGACCTTGGATACCTGCTCGAAGTCCTTGTTGGACTCCTTCACCCCGATGATGTTGGGGCAGTCCCGCCTCAGCCGGGCCATGGTGGCCGGCTCCAGGTTCACCGCCGTCCGGCCCGGGATGTTGTAGAGGATCAGCGGGAGCTCCACCGCCTGCGCCAGCTGCCGGAAGTAGCGATAGAGGCCCTCCTGGGACGGCCGGTTGTAGTAGGGGACGATGACCAGGGCCGCGTCGGCCCCCAGCCGCTGGGCGAAGCGGGTGAGGCGCAGGGTCTCCTCCAGGTTGTTGGTACCGGTGCCCGGGATGAACGGGACCCGTCCCCGGATGGTGCGGGCGGCCAGCTCCATCACCTGCTCCCGCTCCTCCAGGGACAGGGCGCTGGGCTCGCCGGTCGTGCCGCAGACGGAGATGCCATGGCTGCCGCTGTCGATCTGCCACTCGATCAGCTCGACCAGGGCCTTCTCGTCGATGGCCCCGTCGGGGCGGAAGGGGGTCACCAGGGGGACGATGGACCCCTTGAGCCGGGTCACGTCCCGGCTCGCCGTGCTGGCCATGCCGTCGGCCTCCCCTCTTGGGCGGTGCGGGTCCGGTAGGCGGCGACGGTGCGGAGCTTGTGCTGGCGGGCGAAGGCTTCGATGGCGCCGGATTCCGCGCCCCTGCGAATCAGGTCGAGCAACTGGCGGTGCTCGGCGATGGACTCCCAACCCCGGTGGGGGACGTAGCGGAAGATGGTGCTGCGGATGCGGTCCAGCCGGTCCCAGGTCTGGTGCAGGAGTTCAGTGAGGTAGGGGTTGGGACAACCGGCGTAGATGGCGAAGTGGAACTGCCGGTTGAGCCGGCTGAAGGCCATGACGTCGACCCGGTCGAGGGCCTGGGCCATGGCCTGGTTGATCGCCTCCAGGTGTTCCAGGTCCGCCGGGGTCAGGTGGGGCGCTGCGGCGGCGGAAGCCGCCCCTTCCAGGACGGCCAGCACTTCCATCAGCTGCTCCCACTGGGCCAGGTCGGCGGGGGCCACCTCGGCGCCGGCGTGGGCGCGGTAGACCACCCAGCCCTCGGCCTCCAGGCGCCGGATGGCCTCCCGGACCGGGACGGGGCTGACCCCCAGCTCGCGGGCCAGGGCGTCGATCACCAGCCGGTAGCCGGGCCCGTAGGTCCCGTCCAGGATCCGCTGGCGGATGGACTGGTAGGCCAGCTCCTGCTTGCTGGTCAAGGCCGGGGTCCTCCTGGGGGGTCGGCTCCACCCGCCCCTGGGGCGCGCGGAA
>DATCLH010000340.1:0-1752 GCA_036564035.1 Thermaerobacter sp. | reverse complement strand
GCGAAGGCCGCGGGGCCTGGGAGGCAGGAGGGGATGGCGATGAAGGAGCGGCGGGCGTGGGCCTTGCCCGGCATCGTTGGGCTGCTGGCGAGCCTGGTGCTGGCGGCGGCTAGCGTGTACCTGTTCATCACGGGCGTGTCGGCTCTGGATTCGGGAACCAGGGGGGTGCTGGGCCACGGCGGCATCGACCTGGTGGCCAGCCTCTTGGCCCTGGCAGGCGCGGCGGCGGTCGCCTCGGGGATGGTGATCGTCCAGCCCAACTACTCCCGGTCCGTGGTGTTGTTGGGACGTTACCTGGGGACCTTGCGCGAACCCGGCTGGTGGTGGACCGTGCCCCTGGCCGCCCATCCCGCCGTGTCCCTGCGGGTGCGGAACTTCGAGAGCGAGAAGCTCAAGGTCAACGACCTGCGCGGCAACCCCATCCAGATCGCCGCGGTGGTGGTCTGGCGGGTGGTCGACCCGGCCCGCGCCCTGTTCGAGGTCGACGCCTACGAGGACTTCGTCAAGATCCAAAGCGAGACGGCCTTACGCCACATCGCCAGCCAGTACCCCTACGACCACTTCGAGGACCATCGCGCGCCGTCCCTGCGGGAGAATACCGACAGCGTGTCCCAGGCCCTGGCCCAGGAGCTCCAGGAGCGGCTGGCGGTCGCCGGCGTGGAGGTGCTGGACGCGCGCCTGACCCACCTGGCCTATGCGCCGGAGATTGCCCACGCCATGCTGCAGCGCCAGCAGGCGGAGGCCGTGGTGGCGGCGCGGGCCAAGATCGTGGAAGGCGCCGTGGGCATGGTGGAGATGGCGTTGCAGGAGCTGCAGCGCAGCGGCCTGGTCGACCTGGACGCGGAGCGCCGCGCGGCCATGGTCAACAACCTGATGGTGGCCATCGTCGGCGAGCGGGCCGCCCAGCCGGTGATCAACGCCGGCACGCTGTACTAAGGGGGCTGTGCCGGGGCTGTACCGTGCGGGGGGAGGGGGGCCGTCTGCCCGCCGCCCGCAGGGAACGGTCCCATGGTGGCGGCAATCGGCGAGCCACCGGCGGGCCGGCGGGGCGGCGGAGCAGCGCCGGGGCATCACAACGGGAAGTGACGCCGGTGACCGAGAAGAAACGGTTCCTCCTGCGCATCGATCCGGCGATCTACGACGCGATCCAGAAGTGGGCTGCCGACGAGTGGCGCAGCGTCAACGGCCAGATCGAGTACCTGCTGCGGGAGGCACTGCGCAAGGCGGGCCGCCTGCCCGGACCGGCCAGGGGGGACCGGGGGCCCAGGGAGTCCGGGCCGCCCTCGACCGGTGCCGGAGGGGAGGGTTGAGGGCGTTGGGAGAGCGGCCCCCGGGGGACGACGGGGAAGGGACCTGACCTGGACGACGCTGGCTTGGACGATGCAGGACTGGACAATGCTGAACGGGCCGTCGACACGTCGATTCCAGGCTTTGGGGGCCGGCCGCCCAGGGCGGATCCGGCCCCCATGCCCGGTCGCGACGCAATGGGGGACGCGATCGGGACGCGCGGGCCGCTGGGTCCCTCAGCGCGGCCCCATCCGCAGCGCCCCGTCCAGGCGGATCGTCTCGCCGTTGAGCATCGGGTTCTCGATGATGTGCCGCACCAGCATAGCGTATTCCCGCGGCCGGCCCAGACGGGAGGGGAAGGGCACCTGCTGCTCCAGCGACTTGCGGGCCGGCTCGGGCAGGCCCGCCATCATCGGCGTGTCGAAGATCCCCGGGGCGATGGTGACCACCCGGATGCCGTACCGG
>DATCLH010000339.1:0-1614 GCA_036564035.1 Thermaerobacter sp. | reverse complement strand
TTGCTCAAGGTGGTCTGGGTCACCACGGCCACCCGCGGCGTCGTGGCCGGGTCCAGGGGGATGGTGTCCAGGTCGTCGGCCGTCTCGATCAGGTGGACGTGGCCGGGCGCCTCACCCATGGCGCCTTCGGGCTCCGGGTGGCCCTTCTTGCCGATGTAGATGATCTCGTAACCCCTGGCCACCCGGTCCTTGATCAGCTCGTGGGTCCGGGTCACGTCGGGGCAGGTGGCGTCGATCCAGGTCAAGCCCTTCTCGATGGCGCGGCGGCGAACCTGGGGCGCGATGCCGTGGGCCGTGAAGATCACCGTGCCGCGATCCACCTGTTCCAGGAGGGAGAGGCGGTCCTCGCCGTCCAGGGTGTGGATCCCCTCGCGGGCCAGTTCCTCCACCACGTGGTGGTTGTGGACGATCATGCCAAGGATGTAGATCGGCCGGGGCAGGGTCGGGTCGGCGGCCGCCCGGCGGGCCAGGGCGATGGCGTCGACCACGCCGTAGCAGTAACCGCGGGGGGAGATCTTGATGACTTCCACGCTGGTGGCCTCCTCGGGACCCGGCCAGGGCCGGCGTCCGGTTCCGCCCCCAGTATAGAGGAACGCGGCCGGCCGAAACAGCCTTTCCTGGTTGACCTGGTGGGCCTGGTGGGCCTGGCCGGCTTGGTTGGCCCGGGGCGGCGAGGCCGGGGGCCTGCGAGCGCCGGCGGGCAGGCATCGGCCGCCCTGGTTCGGCATAACAATTGAACGAAAACCGTTGAGACTTGAGGTTTAAGTGCAAATGTGTTATAAACGTTAAAGGATGCGGTTTCCATTTCACCGACCGATTCCAAAACCGGACCGGCGCAACTCAGGCCGGTTTTTTGTTTCCTCCGGTCGGATTTCCCCCGCGAGGCAAAGGAGGTGAGGCGACGCGTGCCCCGTCTTGTCGCCGAAGACGTGTACAAGATCTTCGGGCCGCGGCCGCGCGACGCCCTGGAACTGGCCCGCGCCGGCCGCAGCAAGGAGGAGATCCTCCGCCGCTCCGGCCACACCCTGGCGGTGGCCGGCGCCAGCCTGGAGATCGACGCCGGGGAGATCTTCGTCATCATGGGCCTGTCCGGCAGCGGCAAGTCGACCCTGCTGCGCTGCCTGAACCGGCTGGTGGAACCCACCGCCGGCCGGATCCTCCTGGACGGCCAGGACATCACGGCCCTCGGCCCCAAGGAGCTCCTGGAGGTCCGGCGCCAGCGGTTTGCCATGGTCTTTCAGCACTTCGCCCTGCTGCCCCACCGCACGGTCCTGGGCAACGTGGAATACGGCCTGGAGATCCGCGGGGTCGAACCGGCGCAGCGCCGCCGGCGCGCCATGGAGGCCCTGGAGACCGTGGGGCTGGCCCAGTGGGCCTCCAGCTACCCCGGCCAGCTCTCGGGGGGCATGCAGCAGCGGGTCGGCCTGGCCCGGGCGCTGGCCACCGACGCCGACATCCTGCTGATGGACGAGGCCTTCAGCGCCCTGGATCCCCTGCTCCGCCGGGAGATGCAGGACGAGCTCCTGCAGCTGCAGGCCGAACTCCACCGCACCATCGTCTTCATCACCCACGACCTGAGCGAGGCCCTCAAGCTGGGGGACCGCATCGCCATCA
>DATCLH010000338.1:0-2019 GCA_036564035.1 Thermaerobacter sp. | reverse complement strand
ACGGTCCCCAACGCTGATGGTGGGGCCCGTCGTGGGCACCGGGCAGCTGTCATGGCTGCTAGGACGGGCGGCCGGCGCGCCGCCGGGCCCGGGCGGCCAGCAGGGCGGGAGCGGCCGTCCCCGCCATGACGGCGAAGAGGGCCGCCGTCCAGCTCAGGCCGGCGCCGGTCAGCAGGTCGCCGGCCCAGGCGGCCTCGGGCAGGCCTCCTGCCCCCTGGGCGACGGGGGGGCCGGCGCCGTCCGAACCCGGAGGCGCGCCGCCCCCGAGCCAGGCCCCCGCCGCCTGGCCCGCGGTGGCCAGCCATAGGCTGCCGAGCCCGAATTCCAGCAACAGGGCGACGGC
Source organism: Thermaerobacter sp. (assembly GCA_036564035.1). Classification (GTDB taxonomy): domain Bacteria; phylum Bacillota; class Sulfobacillia; order Thermaerobacterales; family Thermaerobacteraceae; genus Thermaerobacter. Next base: position 1,676 of record DATCLH010000338.1, on the reverse strand, counting down.
CCCGGCGGCCAGGGGGACCGGGGCGCCGGCGGCCAGGGCGGCCGCCCATCCCAACCGGTCGACCAGGGCGCCGGTCAAGGCAAGGCCGGTGCCGGCGGCCAGCAGCAGCCCCAGTTCGGGGACGCTCCACCCCGCCGTCCCGCCGCTCAGGTGGGCACCGCCCCAGAGGATGCTGGCGGCGGCGGCCGCCCGGGCCAGGGCCCGGCCGAAGGCGGGCAGGGGGACGTCCCGCCGGCCGGGGGCGAGGGGCCGCCGGCCGCCCGTGGCCGTGCCGTACGCCGGTTCGTCGTGAACCGGCGCTCCGGCGCCCGCTTCCGCCCGCCCCCCAAGGAGGAGGGGGACGGCCCGCCAGGCCACGGCGGCCATGACCGCGAGCCCCAGGTAACCCACCAGCGGGTAGACCCGGGTCACCAGGTTGGCAAAGCCGGCGAAGCTGGCGGCAAAGGCGACAGCCCCCAGGCCCAGCACCACGGGGCGGTATCCCGGCCGCTCCGGCGAGCGCAGCCGGGCCGCCACCCCGTAGAGGGACGTGACGGCGGTGGTATACACCTCCAGCCACAAGATGGCCGCGTAGACCGTTCCCACCAGGGCGCCGAAGCCCCGGGCGAGGACCAGCATGGGCACCTCGACGCGGGCGGTGGCCGGCAGGCCGGCCCAAACGGCCAGGTGCAGGGCGAGGGCGGCCAGGCCCAGGCCGGCGCCGCCCAGCAAGCCGGCGGCGTTGAGGACCCCGGGCCGCTTCACCTGGGCCCCCAGGGGGGCCAGCACCGGCAGGGCCAGGATCAGGTTGAAGCTGGCGTACAGCAAGGCGGCCAGGGGCCAGAAGGGCGCGGCCCCCGCCACGCCGGTTCCTCCGGCCGGGGTGTCCGGCCATCCTCCTTGCCCGATCACCGCGGTGCTGACCCCCAGGGCGCCGGCCACCAGCACCGGCGCCACCAGGGAGGTGACGGCCGTCACCCCCTTCAGCCGGAAGAGCACGGTCCCGGTGGCGGCCACGGCCATCACCAGCCCGCCCAGCCACCCCGGCCAGCCGAACTGCTCGCGGAAGATGGCGTTGGACCCGGCGATCATCACCGCACTGCCGGCGAAGAGGAAACCGGTGATGACCCAGTCGGCCAGGGTGCCCAGCCACCGGCCGCCCACGGCCCGCACCAGCTCCCGGTGGGATTCGGCCCCGACGGCGGCGCCCAGGCGCGTGATGGCGACGCCAAAGGCGGCCAGCAGGGCGGTCACCCCCAAAAGGCCCAGGGTGCCCCAGCCGTCGTAGGCGCTGAAGAAGCGGAGGATCTCCTGGCCCGAGGCGAACCCCGCGCCGACCACCGTCCCGATGTAGGTGGCGGCCACGCGCCAGGGGCCCAGGGTACCGGCTTGGGCCCGGCCGGCGCCGGGAGCCGGGCCGGTTCGTCCGGCCGCGCCTTCGCCGTTGCTCGTCCGTGCTGCCATGATCGTGCCTCCCGTGGGGCGCCCGCCCCGAGCCGCCGGGGATGGCCCGTCCCGAGGAACTTCTTGCCGGAGCCGTGTTTCCGGAGCCGTTCCGCCGGAGTCGTGTTGCCCGAGGCGTGCCGCCGGTGCCGTCCTTCCGGAGCCGTGCCGGTCCGAGCCGTGCCCCGGTGCCGTGATGGCGGAGCCGTGCCGGCCGGAGCCGTCCTACCGGAGCCATGCCACCGGTGCCGCCC
>DATCLH010000337.1:0-5725 GCA_036564035.1 Thermaerobacter sp. | reverse complement strand
CACGGGGCGCCGATCCGCGGTCCCGGCCCGGCGTGCTTTCGCAGTCTTCCACGACGCCGGAGCAAGACCCTTGTGAGCCGTTCACAACGACCGGGGTCTGCGCCTCGGTACGCCGCGGCGTGGCAGGATCTGGGGGGCGGCACCCCGAATGGGCGCCCCAGGACGTGCGGACTCGCGGGGACCGGAACCGCCCCTCGGCCGTCCGGCGGCGAAGAGGTGCCACGCCCGCCGCGCCCGGCGGCCGGCGCCCAGCCGGCCGCCAGCGGCCGCCGGCGACCGCCCACGGCCGCCCAGCCTGCCCAGCCGGCCCGGGCCGGCCACCGGACGGGCGGCAGGGAGCGCGGGCCGGTCCTCCGGCAGGGGGGAGCGTCATGGACGGGATGCCGGCCGGCCCGGCGGCGGCCGGGCTTGCGGGACTCAACCCGCTGGTGTGGCGGCGGGTCGAAGAAGGACGGGAGGACTGGGAGGGGTTCTGGGCCCGGGAGGCCCGCCGGTTGCCCTGGTTCCGCCTCTGGGACCGGGTCTTCCAGCCCGAGCCGCCCTCCTTCCGCTGGTTCGTCGGGGGGTTGACGAACCTGGCCTACAACGCCCTGGACGTCCACCTGGAGCGGGACTGGGGCGGCCACGCGGCCCTCATCGCCCTGAACGAGCGGGGCGAGCGGCAGGTCTTCACCTACGCCCAGCTGGCGCACCAGGTCCGGCGGGTGGCGGCGGCCTTGCGGGGGCTGGGCGTCCAGCGGGGGGACCGGGTGGCCATCTACATGCCCACGATCCCGGAGGCCATCGCCACCATGCTGGCCTGCGCGCGGATCGGCGCCATCCACATGGTCGTCTTCGCCGGATTCGGCAGCGCGGCCCTGGCCCAGCGCCTCCAGCTGGCGGGGGCCCGGGTCCTGGTGACGGCCGACGTGACCTGGCGCAAGGGCCGGGCAGTCGACCTCTGGCAGCTGGCCCAGGCCGCCCTGGAGAGCCCCGGCTGCCCGGTGGAGCGGGCCGTGGTGCTGGCCCGCAGCGGCCGCCCCCTGCCCTTGCGAGCCGGCCGGGACATGACCTGGGAGGCGTTCCTCGCCTTCGCCGCCGACGGCTCGCCCGACGTGGAGGTCATGGAGGCCAACGAGCCCGCCTTCATCCTGGCCACCTCGGGCACCACGGCCCAGCCCAAGCTGGTGGTCCACAGCCAGGGGGCCTACCAGGTGGGCGTCTACAACGCGGCCACCATGGCCTTCGGCCTGCGGCCCGGCGACGTGTGGTGGTCGACCTCCGACATCGGCTGGATCGTGGGCCACGGCTACATCGTCTACGCGCCGCTCCTGGTGGGGTGCACCACCATCGCCTATGAGGGCGCCCTGGACTACCCCGGCCCCGAGACCTTCTACCGGATCCTGGAGGAGAACCGGGTGACGGGCCTCTTCACCGCCCCCACGGCGGTGCGGATGCTGATGGCCTATGGCGCCGAGCCGGCCCGCCGGTTCGACCTGGACGCGGTGGAACGGGTCTTCTGCGCCGGCGAGGTGCTGAACCCGCCGGCCTGGGACTGGCTGCAGAATCAGGTCTTCGGCGGCCGGGTGCCGGTGATCGACCACTGGTGGCAGACGGAGACGGGCGCCCCGGTGATCGGCAACCCCTACGGCCTTGGCCTGCTGCCCATCAAGCCGGGATCGGGCGGCATCGCCCTGCCCGGCCGCCAGGTGGAGGTGCGAACCCCCGACGGCGCACCGTGCGGCCCGGGGGAGAAGGGCGTGCTGGTGATCACCCGCCCCTTCCCGGGGCTCACGGCCACCCTGTGGGGGGACCCGGAGCGCTACGCGGGCGACTACTGGGGCCGGATCCCCGGCGTCTACTTCACCGGCGACGCGGCCGCCATGGACGAGGACGGGTACGTCTGGTTCAGCGGCCGCTCCGACGAGCTGATCAAGATCGCGGGCCACCGCATCGGCACCATCGAGGTGGAGACGGCCTTCCTGCGGCACCCGGCCGTGGCCGAGGCCGGGGTGACCGCCCGGCCCGATCCCGTGCGGGGTGAGGTGATCGTCGCCTTCATCGTGCTGAAGAAGGGGCACGACCCGTCGCCGGCCCTGCGGGAGGAGCTGGTGGCCACGGTCCGCCGCCATCTGGGCCCGGTGGCCGTCATCGGGGACGTCCACTTCGTGCCCCTCTTGCCCAAGACCCGCAGCGGCAAGATCATGCGCCGGGTGCTCAAGGCGGTGGTCCTGGATCGCGACCCCGGCGACATCTCGACCATCGAGGATGAGGGGGCGGTGGAACAGGCCCGCCAGGCCTGGCAGGCCATGCGGGCCAGTCTGGGCGGCCCGGCCGGCGGCGAGGGCGTGGGGTCCTGAGCCCGTCCCCCGCCCCCCGCGCCCTACCGGGCCGCCGGTCCCGTCGACCCGGCCGGCGGGGCCGGCCCGGCCGGCGCCACCGGGCCGGCAGGCCCCTGCGTTTCTGCCGGCCCCGGGGATCCCGCCGGCACCGGCGACCTCCCCGGCAGCGGGGTGGGAGCCGGCGGGCGCTGCAGGGCGGTGCGGCCCGCCGCTTTCCGGTCTTCGCCGGCGCCGGCCCCGGGCCCGCGGGCCCGGCCGGCGCCGGTCCCGGCACGGAGGGCCCCCGCCCCGAAGACCACGGCCGCCACCACGCCCAGGGCGGCCATGGCGGGCCAGAGGAGCCAGGGGCCGCCGTACCCCAGAAGGGCCCCGCCCACGGCCGGCCCCAGGGTCCAACCCATGCCGAAGAGCAGGCTGGCCGCCGCCTGGTACCGGCCGCCCTGGCCCGGCGGCGCCATGGCCGCCACCCCCGCCTGCAACAGCGGCGTGAACACGATCTCCCCCGCCGTCAGGACGGCGAAGGCCACCAGGAAGGGGACGACGGGCTTGGCCACCAGGATCAGCAGGACCGCCGCGGCGTAGAGCAGCGCCGCCGCCACCCGCCGCGGGCGGGGGTCGTACCGCTGCAGCCAGCGGGTGGCCGGGTACTGCAGCAGGGCGATCATCACCCCGTTCAGCGTCCACAGCCAGCCGTACCAGCTCACCGGGCCGAAGCGCCGGTTCAGGTCCAGGGGCAGGTTCGACCCCATCTGGCTGTAGATCAGGTTCATCGCCAGGGCGCCGGCCGCCAGCTGCCAGAAGGCCCGGTGGGACAGGGGCGGGAAGAAGGCGAAAAAGCCCCTCAGCGCCGAGCGGAGCAGCCCGCCGCCGGCCCGGGCCGGGTTCGTCGGCCGGGCCGCGCCCTCCCGCGCGCCCGCCCCGGGGGATGCCGCCGGCCCCGCCGCCGGCCCCGCCGCCCCTTCCGCCCCCGCCTCCCGCAAGGCCGGTACCCACCGGGCCACGATGGCCGCAAAGGCCAGGAAGGAGAGGCCGTCCAGGAGGAAGATCAGCTGGATGTTCCGTTCCACCACGTACGTCCCCAGCACCGGCCCGATGGCGATGCCCGCGTTGGAGAGCAGGTTCAGGATGCTGTAGGCTTCCTCCCGGCGCCGCGCCGGCACCATCAGCCCCGCCCCGTGGAGCAGGGCGGGGAAGGATCCCCAGACCATGGCGCTCATCAGGGCGTAGCACAGGGCGAAGGCCCAGGGCCCCGGCGCCCATCCCGCCAGGATCACCGCCACCCCGGCACCCGCCAGGCCCGTCACCACCACCGGCTTGAAGCCAAAGCGGTCGGCGAACCAGCCCGACGGCATCCGGGCCGCCAGGGAGAACAGGCCGGCGGTGCTCATGATGAGACCCACCTGTTCGGGCGGAAGGCCGTGCACCCGCTGGAGGAACACCGCGATGAAGGGGAAGAAGAAGCCGTCGCCCAGGGCGCTGATGAACCGCCCCGCGGCGAGGGCCCAGAAGGCCGGGGTCAACACCCGCTCCGTCTCCTCTCCGCCGGCCCTGCCGCAACCGGTTCCGCCACCGGCGCGGACCCGGCCGGCTGTCTCCACCCCATGGTAGCCGAAGGGTTCCCCGGGACCAATGGGAGGCCCCACCCAGGCGTCCCCCTGGCAACCGCGCCGTCCGGCAGCCCCCCTGACGCCGGCCCCGGCCCGGCAGCCCCCTGGCGGCCACCCCGGTCCGGCAGCCCCCCTGGCGGCCACCCCGGCCCGGCGGCGCCGCCGCGGGTATAAACACCCCCCGTTTCGGCATCCTGACCATTGCCACCGCATTGGGGAGGGTTGCCCATGTCCGCCGGTCACGACCAATCCCAGCATAACGGCCACGCGCTGGCCCGCCGGGCCGGTGCCGCCCTGGCCGCGGCGCCCCGGGGCCACGCCACCGGCGCGCCGGGGGCCCGGACGCTGGACATCAGCATCACCATCGGCGGCGACGCCGGCCAGGGGGTGGAGTCCAGCGGCGCCGGTTTCACCAAGGCCCTGGCGCGCAGCGGCCTGCACGTCTTCAGCATCACGGACTACCGGTCGCGGATCCGCGGCGGGCACAACTTCTATCAGATCCGGGTGGCCGACCGCCCCCTCTACTCCCACGCCGACCCGGTCCACGTCCTGATCGGCCTGACGGAGGAGACGATCAAGATCCACCTGGACAACCTGGCGCCCCACGCCGCGGTGATCTACGACGAGGAGTTCCGCCACGTGGACGCCGAGGAGCTGCGCCGGCACCACGTCCGGCCCGTGCCCCTGCCCCTCGGCGAGGTCGCCAAGAAGCACGGCAGCAAGGTGATGATGAACACCGCCGCCCTGGGCGCCGCGGCGGGCCTGATGAACTACAACGTCGAGTACCTGGAGTCGGTGATCAAGGAGAACTTCGCCAGCAAGGGCGACCGGGTGGTGGAGGCCAACCTCAAGGTCGTGCGGGAAGGGTGGAAGCTGGCCCGGGACGCGGCGGGCGACTTCCCCTACACCCTGCCCGACCCGGGCGGCCGCCCCCAGCGCATGGTGTTGCACGGCAACCACGCCTTCGCCCTGGGGGCCGTGGCCGCCGGTTGCCGGTTCGTCGCCGCCTACCCCATGACCCCCGGCACCAGCCTGTTCGAATGGATGGTGGCCCACGCCGACGAGCTGGGCATCGTCACCAAGCACGCCGAGGATGAGATCGCCGCCATCTGCATGGCCATCGGGGCCGGCCACGTGGGCGCCCGCAGCATGATCACCACCTCCGGCGGCGGCTTCTCCCTGATGGTCGAGGCCCTGGGCATGGCCGGGATGGTGGAGGTGCCGGTGGTGCTGGTGGTCTCCCAGCGCGGCGGCCCGTCCACGGGCCTGCCGACCCGCACCGAGCAGGGCGATTTGCTCTTCGCCATCCATGCCTCCCAGGGCGAGTTCCCCCGGATCGTCCTGGCGCCGGGGACCGTCGACCAGTGCTTCGAGGCGGCGGTGCGGGCCTTCAACTTCGCCGAGCACTACCAGACGCCGGTCATCGTCCTGCTGGACCAGTTCCTGTCGAACCACCTGCGCTCGGTGGACCTGGACACCTTCCGCTGGGACGACGTCCGCCACGACCGGGCCACCACCCTGACCCACGAGCAGCTGGACCGGCTGGACGGCCCCTACCTGCGTTACAAGGACACCGACGACGGCATCTCGCCCCGGGCGATCCCGGGCCACCCCAAGGCCGTCTACGCCATCACCACCGACGAGCACGACGAGGAGGGCCACATCAGCGAGGAGATCCGCAACCGCCGCCAGCAGATGGAGAAGCGCATGCGCAAGCTGGACACGGCCCAGGCGGAGATGCGCGGCCCCACCTGGTACGGCCCCGAGGACGCGGACCTGACGCTGATCTGCTGGGGC